>JAAZBQ010000564.1 GCA_012513725.1 Chloroflexota bacterium | reverse complement strand
TCCCAAACGAGCGGAGCCAGGGCGGCGCGTGCCCTCGACCCCACGCCCGTGGCGTCCTCGGCGCGCACGGTGCGGGCGCCCGCACACTCGACGGACACCCGTGATCCCACATCGCCGGCCTGCTGTTGCAGGAGGAGCGCATAGTCGCCCTGCAGGGCAGCCTCGCGGAGCGCGTCGGGCAACACGTAACGGAACGTCACCGCGCGCTCCTCACCGGGCGGGACCACGAGGAGCCCCCCGTACACGCGCCGCCCCAACTCCCCCGACTCGTCGACGGACTCCAGGCCAGTCGCCCCCACGAGGCGACTGCCCCCCGGGACGTAGATGCGCAGGTAGTTCCAGTAGCAGCGGTTGGCGAGGTCCTCGTAGGAATCGCCATAGTAGGAGCGATGCTCGCAGGCCCCTTCGACTGGAGTCGCATCGTTCCGATAGGTCAAGGTGGCCTCGGCGACCAGGGCATCGCCCTCCGGCGCCACGCGGTAGTGCACCTGCCGGGCGACGTTGCGATCGGCCTTGTTCCACCCGACGTTGGAATCGACCACCTGGAGATAGTCGCCCGGGGCAGACAGCAGGCGCCCGGTCACCCCGGCGCGGTCCAGATCCGCCTGGAGGGCGGGGTCGGTGACCGACCAGGCCAGCAGGTGCCGACCGCGGATGGCGCCATCGAGGGAGGCGGCCAACGGGAGTAGGTCCGCGGCATCGAGATGGCGGACCCGCTGCAGCCCGGCATCGAGCAGAGCACCACCGACATCCTTGCGGTGCGCCAGCCAGTCCGCTCCCTGGCCCGGCGTGCCGAGGGCGGCGGCGGCGAGCGGCTCCTCCCAGAACTGAACCACGACGTCCCTCAGGTTATCCGCCGTGATGCGCACGCCATAGCCGGGCATCTCGAGGGGCCCGAGGGCCTCTAGAAGGAGCGCCCCCAGGGTGGGATCGACGGCGATGACGCCGTGCACCGGCGTCTCCATGTCCAGCTCGTACAGCGAGGCGATCACCTCGGCCGAGGTGGGGAAATCGGGCGACCAGTTCGCGTCGCGCAGGAGCAGGATAGAGGCGCCCATGATGCGCCCGAGCGCCTCGGGCGGTGCCGGGTGCGCGGCGCGGTAAGCCTCGATGTCCTTGCTGTTGTGGTACTCGACCCCGGCCAGCCGGCCGTCCTCCCAGCGCAGAAGCGCCACACTGGAGATGAACCCGCCGGTGGCCCGCCGCTCGTCGTCGTTCTGCACGAGGAGCAGGTAGTTCCGCGGCTCCTGGGCAGAGACGATGCGCCCGCCGACGAGGAGCGCGTCGACCGCCCGGGGGGCGGACCGGCCCAACGCCGCCCAGCGCGCCGGCACCAGGGGCAGCCGTCCGAGGGCCGCGCCGGCACCGGCGAGATCCGCCCGTGCGGCGAGGAGCGCGGGGCGTTGCCGCTCCAGCGCCTCCCCGAGGGTGCGGCGGGGATCGGCCTCCAGGGTGATCGGCACGCCCGAGGCGGTGTTCACCGCGCCATCGAGTTCCACGTCGCTCTCGAGGGCCAGGGCGATCCACCAGGCGGAGCGGGCGAGGCGCTCCGCGGCGTCCAGGC
>JAAZBQ010000563.1 GCA_012513725.1 Chloroflexota bacterium | reverse complement strand
TGGAGCCCGGCGAGGCGGTCACCTACTACTCCCATCGGCACTGGCTCTGGTACGTATACTCCACTGCCGGTTGGACGCTCCTGGTCGGCCTCTATGCGGCCATCCTGATCGCCGCACCGCGGCTGACGGATTGGTCGCCCGAGCCCTGGGTCTGGGGTGGGCCGGCGGCGCTCGTCTACGTTCTGGTCCTGGCCTGGTACTGGATCGACTGGCGCAACGACTATCTCCTGATCACCACTCGGCGGGTGGCCCACCGGGAGCGGGTGGCCCTCCTGTACGAATCGCGCTACGAGGCGCCCCTCGGGCGGGTGCAGAACATCAACATTCGGCGCGGGCTGCTCGGCTCGCTGTTCGGGTATGGCGATCTCTCGGTGGAGACCGCCGCCAAGGTCGGCAGACTCCACATCGAGCGCATCCCTCGCCCCGAGCGGGCGCGGGAGGCGATCTTTGCCCAGCAGGCCCGGGTGCGCGCCACCCAGCAGGCCGCCGAGCGCGCCCAGATCGAGGACACTCTCGGCGCGCGGTTGGGGGCCGGGCGCCCGGGGCGGGCGGCGCCGCCGGCGCCCATCAGTGGCGAGGAGCCCGCCGAGCGCGCCCTGGAGGGCGCCGGGGAGGGCCAACCTACCGTTGTGATGGAGCCCGGCCGGCTCCTCCGGGCCCTGGAGTGGCTGGCGCTTACGGGGATCCTGCCCGCCACGCGGATGGCCACCCCCGAGGGGATCGTCTGGCGCCGGCACTGGATCTTTTTGCTCTCCGGGGTGACGCGGCCTGCACTCCTGGCCCTGTTGTGCGGCGGGCTGGCGGCGTTCGGCGCCAGCGGTTTGCCCACGATGGTGGTCGGGCTCACCCCGGCCTACCCCCTGATCATGGGGGCGCTGGCCGTGTTCGGGGTCGGCTGGACCTGGTGGGAGGCCAACGACTGGTCCAACGACCTGTACGTGGTCACCGACGAGCGGATCATCGACATCGACAAGCGGCCGCTCTTTTTCGCCGAGGAGCGCCGCGAGGCGCCGCTGGGCATGATCCAGAACGTCTCGTCGGAGATGCCCTCCTTTTGGGCGGCTGTCCTGAACTATGGCGACGTCCTGGTGCAGACGGCCGGCGCCGGCGAGTTCACCTTTGAGCAGGTGCCCGACCCGCGCGAGGTGCAGCGGGAGGTGTTTCGCCGCATGGAGGCGTTCCGCGAGCGGCAGCGCCGCCTGGAGGCCGAGGGTCGCCGCCATGAGTTCGCCGACTGGCTGGCGGCCTACGATCGGATGCGAGAGGCCGACCCGGGGGATGGATCTGGCGGCGGGGGCGATCCGCAGCACGCCGCGGGTTCCCGGCCTGGCGGCACGGCGGGCGAGTAGGGGAGAGCATGGAGGTCAGGACGCACGCAGTGACGCTGGTCCACGGCGGTACGGTGCTTCGGCCACTGACCGAGTGCGACTGGCCACTCTTGCTGCGCTGGAACAGCGATCCCGAGGTCCTGTACTTTTCGGAGGGCGATGACGTCGAGTCGTACTCGCTGGAGGACGTGCAGGGCATCTACCGCGGCGTCTCGCAGCGTGCCTACTGCTTTGTCATCGAGCATGAGGGCCTGCCGATCGGCGACTGTTGGCTGCAGGAGATGAACCTGCCCCGCCTGATCGACCGGTTCCCCGGCCGTGACCTGCGGCGCATCGACATCACCATCGGAGAAAAGCCGTTCTGGGGCCGGGGCCTTGGCAGCACGTCTATCGCCCTTTTGACAGAGTACGCGTTCGAGGAGGAGCGGGCGGATATCGTGTTCGGCTGTGACATCGCCGACTACAACGGGAGAAGCTTCGGCGCGTTCCAGAAGGTCGGATTCGAGGTGCACGAGCGGGTGCACCAAAAAGAGGGCCTCAAGGCGTCCTACTGCTATGACGTCCTGCTGACGAGGGAGCGCTATCTCCTGCTGCTGCAGCAGGGATGCTACCCGCTTCTCGGCCGCTCGACCGACGAACCGTAGAGCAGTTGCTGTGCTGGGGTGCGACGTCTCACAGAGGGGTTGCGATGAAGAGTGCGCTGGCGACCACGGTCAAGGCGTTCGGCGTCCTCGCGGGGCTGGCCGGGATCGAGCATGGGGTGGGGGATGCCCTGCAGGGGAGCGTACGCCCCGAGGGCCTCATGATCCAGTCCTGGCCCGATGCCCCGTTCTTTGCCGCGCTGCACGGCGAACCGGCCATGACGGTCATACCCAACCTCCTGATCACCGGCCTTCTGGCCATCGTGGCGTCGTTGCTGTTCCTCCTATGGGTGTTTCGCTACGTAGAGGGTAGGCGCGGGGCGCTGGGGCTGGTTCTGCTGTCGATCGCCCTGCTCCTGGTCGGGGGTGGGTTCGGCCCGCCGCTCCTGGGCCTCATCCTGGGCGCCGCCGCCACGGGGATCGGGGCGCCGCTCGGCGTGTGGCGCCGTCTGCTGCCGCGGCTTGGGGGCGAGCGGTTGGCCTCTTGGTGGCCCTGGGTACTCGGCGCTGCCCTGGTCGCCTGGGTCATGCTCTCGGTCGGGATCGGCCTCTTGGCCCAGGTGGCCGGGGTGGATAGCATCCCGCTGACGATGGGCATCATCGTCGCCGCATTCGCGCTGCTACTACTATCTATCGTGTCGGCGATCGCCCGAGATGCAGGGGCTGAGCCCGCGGCCGCGGCGGCATAGCCCGCGCAGGCCACGCGGTCGGGTACGGCGGCTCGTTCCGCATGGCAGTCGCAATCGTGTCGAGGGGAAGGAGGCGAACATGGCTGCAGACCACATCCTGGTGACCTATGCCACCGTGTATGGCTCCACCCGCGAGGTGGCCGAGGCCGTCGCGGAGACGCTGCGCGAGGGGGATCTGGAGGTCGACCTGCACGACGTCCGGGCAGTGCGTGACCTGGGCGCCTATGGCGGCGTGGTGCTCGGGGCGCCGCTCTACATTGGCCACCTGCACAAGGCCGCCCGGACCTTCCTGAGCGAGCACCAGGCGGCCCTCGCCGAAGTGCCGGTGGCGCTCTTTGCCCTGGGACCCACGGGCGCCGGCGATGCGGAGGAGGAGTGGCAGGCGGTGCGCGAGGCTCTCAACGCCGACCTGGCCCAGTACCCGTGGCTCAAGCCGATCGCCGTGGAGCTCTTTGGCGGCAAGTACGATCCCTCGCGCCTCAACCTGCCCCACCGGCTCCTGGCGCTGCTGCCGGCCAGCCCCTTGCACAACGCCCCCGCCAGCGACCTGCGCGACTGGGATGCCATCCGGGCCTATGCGTGCAGCCTGGCGCCGGTGTTACAGGCCGGGGCCAGGGCTTAGTCCATACCTTGCGCTCTTGGTCATCGCCGGTAGACCGGTCAGTATAGCGGGGCCAGCGGGGCGCGCCCTGGCCGAGGACGCGCTCGGTTCAGCAGTTCACTTGTGTTCAAAGACGTTCAACACAACCTGTGCTGTTACACAGCCGCCGAGCAGCCCGAGCAAGCGCCTGCTGCCCAGGGGAACGCTGCCGCGCCGGGGGTCCGAGGCGTTCGTGTGGAGGGGCCCCTCTCCAGGGCGACCTGGTCCGTTACGCAGGCCAGTCTCCAGCCTCCCGCAGAGTCTCGTCGCGCCTTTGCCGGGGGCGCGGGCTGCGGCTAGAGTGCCTCTGGACCACTGGCTCCCGTATGGGATTCGCCTGGCGCCCCGGGCGCACGCTAGCAGCTTCACGAGCGCCGCGCCCGGAGCGGCCGATCCCGCCCCTGCAGCGGCCGTGTCCGGAGTTCAGTAGCCGGCCTGGAGCACGCCGTGGACGCTCTGTCGCCCTCTGCCAGTTCGGACGCACATCTGCCGCCGGAAGACGCTCTCCTGGCGACCAAGCTGTTCATCCCACCCCCGCGCCAGAACCTCGTCAGCCGTCCTCGCTTGCTGGAGCGGCTCGATCAGGGGCTGGCCGCACGGCTGATCCTCCTCTGCGGCCCGGGCGGCAGCGGCAAGACCACGCTCCTCGGGGAGTGGCTTTCGCGCGGAGGGCATCGTGCGGCATGGCTCTCGCTCGAGGAGGGAGACAGCAGTGTGCCGCGCTTTCTCGCCTACCTGATCGCTGCGCTCCGGACCGCCCTGCCCGGCGTCGGGGCGCGCAGCCTGGCGCTCCTGCGGGCGGAGTCGTTCCCTTCGGCCGAGGGGTTGCTGGCGCTGCTGATTAACGAGATCGCCGCTCAGTGCGTGGATGAGCCTCCGCTGATCCTGGTGCTCGACGACTATCACACGATCGAGTCGGTCGCCGTGCACCACGCGCTCGCCTATCTTCTCGAACACCTGCCGCCGATGATGCACTTGGTCGTCGCCGCGCGCGCCGATCCCCCGCTGCCCCTGGCGCGGCTGCGCGCCCGCGGGCAACTGATCGAGATCCGCAGCAGCGACCTCCGCTTCACCCCGCAGGAGACGGCTGCCTTGG
>JAAZBQ010000562.1 GCA_012513725.1 Chloroflexota bacterium | reverse complement strand
GACCCTCCAGGCGTTCGGTTTGCCCGACTCGTGCGGCGCCCGTCAGGGCGTCGGGTAGGCCATCGGCGTCATCGTCGGGCGCGGCGTGCCGGCGGGCGTTGGGAAGGGATAGTCCCCGTCCTCGGTCGGCGTGGCTGCCGGCGCCACGGGCGCTGCCGGCTCGCCGGCGGCCTCGGTGGCCGTGGCAGTCGGGGTGCTCGTCTCCGAGCGCATGATGGTCACCGGGGGCTCGGTAGGCTGTGGCTGCCCCGATGAGCAGGCGCCCAGGACGGCCGGCGCCACGAGCACTGCCAGCAACGCCAGGCTCAAGAGCCCGAGCCTCCTACGGCCCCGCGCCGGGGTCTTGCCCCGCGCCGGGGTCTTGTTGTATCGCATGTTCGTCCCCCTGTTCTGGTCGTACTAGAACGTGCCACCGGCCGGGGCGGGTGTTAGGTCGCCAGGAGCGCCAGCACCACGCCGCCCGCCATCACCGAGGCAATCTGCCCGGAGGTGTTGGAGGCCATGGCGTGCATGAGCAAAAAGTTCGAATAGTCCTCTTCCTGGCCCAGCTTTTGCACCACCCGGGCCGACATCGGGAAGGCCGAGATGCCGCAGCCGCCCAGGAGCGGGTTCACCGTGCCACCGGAGAGGACGTTCATCAGCTTGCCGAACATCACCCCTGCCGCCGTGTCCAGGATGAACGCAACCAGGCCCAGGGCGATGATGGTCAGGGTCTCCACCTTGAGGAACTCGGCGCCCACCATGGTGGAGCCGATAGTGATGCCCAGGAAGGTGGTGACGATGTTCGAGATCTCGTTCTGAGCGGCCTGGTTGATGCGCTCCACGACACCGACGACCCGCACGAGGTTGCCGAACATCAGCATACCGATTAGCGGCGTCGACTCGGGGGCGATGATGCCGGCCACCAGGGTCACGACGATCGGGAACACGATGCGCGTCGTCTGCGACACCGGCTTGGAGGTGTACGGCATGCGGATGAGGCGCTCGTTGCGCGTGGTGAGGAGCTTCATCACCGGGCGCTGGATGATGGGCACCAGCGACATGTACGAATAGGCGGCCACCGTGATCGGCGCCAGTAGGTTGGGGGCCAGCCGGGCCGAGACAAAGATCGACGTGGGGCCATCGGCGGCACCGATGATGCCGATCGAGGCGGCCTCGTTGATGTTGAACCCTATCAGGGTTGCCAGGAGGAGCGTGCCAAAGATGCCAAACTGCGCCGCGGCGCCGAATAGCATGTATTTGGGATTCTCCAAGAGCGGCCCAAAGTCCGTCATCGCGCCGATGCCGATGAACACCAGGCTGGGAAACAACTCGTTTTCGATACCGGCATCGTACAAAACGCGCAGGAGGCCGCCCTCGTCGAGCATCCCGGTGTTCGGGATGTTCGCCAGGATGGCGCCCAGGCCGATGGGCAGGAGCAGCAGGGGCTCATACTCGTAGCGGATGGCGAGCCAGATCAGCACGCCGCCCACTATCATCATCACCACGTTTTGCCAGGTAAGATCAGTGATGCCGGAGAGCAGTCGTTCGAGATTGGCGAGATCCATCTACGATCCTCCGCTACTGTACCATGATGAGAGGATCGTCGTACTGGACGTTCATCCCCACCTTGGCGACCACTTCGGTTACGGTCCCAGATGCCGGGGCGCTGATGGGCATCTCCATCTTCATCGCCTCCAGGGTGCAGACGGTGTCGCCCTCCTTGACCTGATCTCCAACGTTGACGCGCACCGAGAGCACCTTGCCGGGCATCGGTGCGTTCACCGGTGTGCCCGCGCCGGTAGTCTGGGTGGGCATGGGGCCGGTAGCCGGGCGCTGGGGCGCCGGCTCTGGCACCGGGGCCGGCTCGGGCGCCACAGGGGCGGCCGCGGCCGGCGCAGGGGCAGCCGCCGGGGCGGCTTGCGGTGCGGCGGGGGCTGCTTGGGCCTCCTGCCAGGTGACGGTCTTGCGCTCACCGTTCACGACGACCTCGACCGGTGAGGCGTTGACGTCGCCGACCTCCACGGTGTAGGTCGTTCCGTTGATGGTTACGTCTATAGTCTGTGCCATCGCCAATATCTCCCCTAGGATAGTGCGTTGATACGCCCGCGCTGACCCCAGTTGCTGGGGCCGGGCTCCACGCGGATGACAGAGATCACCTCGCCGGTGATGTTCTCATAGTCGATGTCGGGTTCCGGCTGGCTTGCTGCGGGCGCCCGGACCGTGCGGGCGGCATTACGCGCCACCGCAATCGCCAGGGCAATGGCCGCCACCTCATCGGTGTCGCTGGCCACGCTCCCGGTCGCCGGTGCAGGCGAGGCCTGGATGCTCGGCGCGTCGCTCTCGGCCAGCGCGGCCTCTTCCTTTTTGGGCGGAAAGACGCGCCCGAGGGCAACGATAACCAGCATGATGAGGATCAGGGTCAAAAAGACGAGCCCCATGCCAAGGCCGGTCACCTGCAGGCCTGCGATAAAGTCAGGGTTCATGCTCTCACCTCTACTGAGTTGCTGCTTCCAGGTGGATCCGGCCCCTGGCGCCGCCCAGCGGGCGGCGCCACATGGGGGCCTCCTGGGCTAGCGCCGGCCGGTCACGCGGTTCGAGATCTTCCATAGCGACGACTTGTGCTCTACCCGCGCTGGCCGCGGCGGCAACGGGGCCTGGGCCGTCGTCGAAGCGGCGGCGGCCGCGCCAGAGGCGGCAGCCGGCTTGGCGGCAAAGACGCGCGGCTCCTCGATCGGCTTGGTCATGCCCGCCTTGCGCAGCTCCAGGAACTCGCGCGCCTGGGCCGGGAACATGGCATAGGAGATGACGTCCTCGTCGCTCTCGGCCAGGTCTCCGATCTCCTCCCGAGCCTTGTCCAGACCGGGCTCGATCAGGTCGGCCGGGCGCACCAGGATGCGCTCCTCGTCGCCGATGGCCATCTTGACCAGGTCGGGGTTCAGATCCGCCGGCGGACGACCATACAGCCCCTTGCAGTAATCCTTGACTTCCTGGGAGATGATCTTGTAGCGCTCGCCGAGGACCACGTTCAGCACTGCCTGGGTGCCCACGATCTGGCTCGTGGGGGTCACCAGGGGCGGGTAGCCCATGTCCTCGCGGACGCGGGGCAGTTCTCGCACCACGTCCTCCCAGCGATCCGCGGCGCCTTGCTCGCGGAGCTGGCTGACCAGGTTGGAGATCATCCCACCGGGCATCTGGTACAACAGCACGCGGATATCGGCCGCGTCGAGGCCCGTCTCGAACTGGGCCAGGTGTTCGGTGCGCACCGTCCTGAAATATCCGGCGATGTCGTTCAGCAGCCGGAGATCGAGTCCGGTGTCGCGCTCGGTGCCCTGGAAGGTGGCCACGAGCGACTCGGTGGGCGCCTGGCTCGTGCTGCCGGCCATCGACGAGATGGCGGTGTCCACGATATCGGCGCCGGCCTCGGCCGCCTTGACCAGGGTGGCGATGGCAAAGCCGCTGGTGTTGTGCGTGTGCACGTGCACCGGCAGTCCTACCTCGGCCTTCATCATCTTGACCAGGTCATAGGCCGCGTACGGCGTGAGCAGGGCGGCCATGTCCTTGATGCAGATGGAGTCGGCGCCCATTGCCTTTAGTTCCTGCGCGCCGCGCACGAACGCCGCATTGTCGTGCACCGGGCTGATCGTGTAGCAGATGGCGCCCTGGGCGTGGCCGCCGTACTTTTTCACGCAGCGCATGGCCCATTCCATGTTGCGCGGGTCGTTCAGGGCGTCGAACACCCGGAACACCTTGATGCCCACCTGGACGGCGAGCTCGACGAACTTTTCCACGATGTCGTCGGGATAGTGCCGGTAACCCAGGATGTTCTGGCCGCGGAGGAGCATCTGGAAGGGAGTCGTGGGCGCCTTGACCTTGAGCTCGCGCACGCGATCCCAAGGGTTCTCCTTGAGGAATCGCATGGCCGAGTCGAACGTTGCGCCGCCCCACATCTCCAGCGACCAGTAGCCCACCTCCTCCAGTCGCTCGGCGATCGGCAGCATGCTGCCGGTCGACATCCGGGTGGCGAGCAACGATTGGTGCGCATCGCGCAGGATCGTGTCCGTCACATGCAAAGGATTGGAACTCATCATCTCTCCTACATTCTAGAGCGTGCCCCTCTGGCAATGGCCGGGGGCCGCTGCTACCTACAGAGGCATGGCGCCGTGCTTTTTGGCCGGGTTGGCCTCTCGCTTGTTCTGCAGCATCTGCAGGGCGTTGATCAGGACGGCGCGCGTCTGGCTGGGTTCGATGACGTTGTCCACATAGCCGTACGAGGCGGCCACGTACGGGTTGGCGAACTTGCTCCGATACTCGGCAAAGCGCTGGGCCCGCACGGCGTCGGCGTCAGCGGCTCCTTCGAGCTCCTTGCGATAGATGAGGTCTACGGCGCCTTCGGGGCCCATCACGGCGATCTCGGCCGTGGGCCAGGCGATGTTATAGTCGGCCCCCACGTGCTTGGAGCCCATGACGATGTACGCCCCGCCGTAGGCCTTGCGGGTGATCACCGTCAGCTTGGGCACCGTCGCCTCGCAGTAGGCATAGATCAGCTTGGCCCCGTGGCGGATGATGCCGCCCTGCTCCTGGGCCTTGCCGGGCATAAAGCCGGGCACGTCGACAAAGGTCACGACGGGGATGTTGAACGCGTCGCAGAAGCGCACGAACCGCGCGGCCTTGACCGACGCGTCGATATCGAGCACACCGGCCTTTTCGTTCGGCTGGTTGGCGACCAGGCCCACCACGGCGCCATCCAACCGGGCAAAGCCGATGATCACGTTGCGGGCGAAATGCTCCTGCACCTCAAAGAACGACCCCTGGTCCACCACGCGGCGCAGCACCTGGCGCATGTCGTAGGGATCGTTGGGGTTGTTGGGCACCGCGCTATCCAGCTCGGCATCGGCGCGCGCCGCGTTGTCCTTGGGGGCCAGGGCCGGGGCGTCCTCGAGGTTGTTCGAGGGGAGGTAGCCCATCAGCGTGCGCACCATGCGCAGGCACTCTTCGTCGTTCTCGGCGCTAAAGTGGGCCACGCCGCTGGTGCGGTTGTGGGTCATCGCGCCGCCCAGGTCCTCAAAGGAGACGTCCTCGTGGGTGACGCTCTTGACCACCTGGGGCCCGGTGATGAACATCTGGCTGGTGTCCTGCACCATAAAGGTAAAATCGGTGAGGGCTGGCGAGTACACGGCGCCGCCCGCGCAGGGGCCCATGATCACCGAGATCTGCGGGATGACGCCGGAGGCCATGGTGTTCGCGAAAAAGATGTCGCCATAGCCGCCGAGGGACCGGATGCCCTCTTGCACGCGGGCGCCGCCCGAGTCGTTGATGCCGATCAGCGGGGCGCCGGTCTTGAGGGCCAGATCCTGGACCTTGCGGATCTTGGCCGCGTGCGCCTGGCCGAGGCTGCCGCCCAGCACGGTAAAGTCCTGCGCAAAGACATAGACCAGCCGGCCGGCGATGGTGCCATAGCCGGTTACCACGCCATCGCCGGGGAGGTCGCGCCCGGCCATGCCGAAATCGGTGGCGTGGTGGGTGACGAGCTGGTCGATCTCCTGGAAGCTGCCTTCGTCGAGCAGCAGGGCCAGCCGCTCGCGAGCCGTCTTTTTGCCCTTGTCGTGCTGCCGGTCGATGGCCTGCTGGCCGCCCCCCTCCTTGACCTGTTCCTTCAGGTGGCGCAGCCTGCCGATCTTGTTCGTGGTGCCCTCAGAAGCCATTGTCCCTCCTACGACTGGTACGCTTACTGCGATGTGCTGCTATCCCAAATCTCGAGCTGCACCGAGGCCTCCTCGAGCATGTCACGAGAAAAGTCATCCGGGTAGGTGTTGGCGCAGACGACGCGCACGATGCCCGAGTTGATGATCATCTTGGCGCAGGTGATGCAGGGCTGGTGGGTGCAGTAGATGGTGGCGCCATCCACCGACACCCCATGGAGAGCGGCCTGGATGATGGCATTCTGCTCAGCATGCAGGCCGCGGCAGATCTCCTGGCGCTGACCGGAAGGGATGCCCAACTGCTCGCGCAGGCAGCCGACGTCCTCACAGTGGGGCATGCCCCGGGGTGCGCCGTTGTAGCCGGTGGACAGGATGCGCTTTTCGCGCACGATGACGGCGGATACGTGCCGGCGCAGGCAGGTGGAACGCGTGCCCACGTCTCGGGCGATCTGCATGAAATACTCGTCCCACGATGGTCTCATCGGCCCAGCACCTCTTCTGCGAACGCGGTGGCCGTGATCGGCATGGCCTCACCGTACAGCGCCAGCACCGCCTCGGCGTACTGGCGATGCTCCCACTGTGCCCCTTTGTCCAGGCGCTTCTCCAGCCAGTTCATCAGCGACCAGGCGTTCACCGTCCACACAAACTCTGTGTAGGTGGCCAGGCCGAGAACCCCCCGCGCCCGCTCGCGCTTCCAGCCGGCAGCAATCAGGCGCTCGTACAGATCGAACGAGGCCTCCTGGTGCGCCCGGTAGGCGTCGGTGTCCGCGGACTCATCGTCCGGGACATAGTACTCCCGCGCAGCCGCGCAATAGCGGAGGCTCTTTTCGTTGAACGTCCCGATACGATGCCGCATCCACTGCCGCGCGACAAAGAGGGGGCACTTGACCCCCAGGCGGAACACGGCGTGCTCGAACACGGTGTTGTGACGGGGATGGCTGGAGAGCAGTCTGCGGATCAGGCGTTCATCGGCGTCGGGAGTTCGGGGGGTGGATTGGTAACAGATGCGCGCGCCGCGGATCACCGCGGCGTCTCCGCCCATCTGCTCCTCAATCTGTACCCAGCCCTTGTCCAGGACTCTTTGCCTATGCACGCGGGTTCCCTTTGCGTCGCCGCTTGACGATCAGCGTTGCTCTCCCGCCACGCACATGGCGCGCCGGAGACACAAGATATGGGCGCCCAGGGCGCAACACACCACTAGGCGGCCAGTCTGCGACATTGTAGCAGAAACGTCTATTCTTGCCTAGTCGGCATAGAGAACGGGTGCGCGTTCCCCGTGCGGGAACGCATATGGGGCCGGGCCTCGCAAAACCCCCCGGGGCGGCGCGCGCCGCCCCGGGGGGCACCTTCCATAGCCGGGCGGGGACCCGGCTCACTCGTCGGCGCCGGGCTCCTCGCCGCCGACCGCGGGCCCTCCACCGTTCGGGGGCTCGGTGCACCAGCAGTCAAAGAAGGGCTTGAGTTTGTCGTAGGTCTTTTCC
This sequence comes from Chloroflexota bacterium, assembly GCA_012513725.1. Classification (GTDB taxonomy): domain Bacteria; phylum Chloroflexota; class Anaerolineae; order UBA1429; family UBA1429; genus JAAZBQ01. The sequence goes on along the minus strand of JAAZBQ010000562.1, from coordinate 577 downwards.
AGCGCCTCGCAGATCACGCGGGTCTCGCAAAAGACGGACATAAAGTTCGTGTCGCCCACCCAGCGCGGCACGATGTGCATGTGCAGGTGGTCGGTGACGCCGGCGCCGGCCGCGCGGCCCAGGTTGATGCCCACGTTGTGGCCGTTGGGGTGCTCGCTGGCGTTCAGCACCTCGATGCACATGGCCATCACCGACATCATCTCCGCCTGGGTCTCGGGCAGCAGTTCGGCAGGGACGCCGGTGTGCTGGTAGGGGGCCACCATGAGGTGTCCGTTGATGTACGGATAGCGGTTCATGAGCACAAAGCAGTGCTCGCCACGGTACAGGATGAGGTTCCTGCGGTCCTCTTCCTCGGCGGCGTAGCGGCAAAAGAAGCAGCCCGCCTCCTTGTCACCCTCGATGTACTCCATCCGCCACGGCGACCACATCTGCCTCATCGGTCATCTCCCTCTCTATCGCCGGATGCCGCGTCCCACAGGAGGCGCACGCGGCGGATCGCCTGGCGCTCGATAGCGAGCCCCAGTTCATCGACGACCTCCTCCGGGCGGCCCGCGCCCTGCGATCCACAGGCCAGGCG
>JAAZBQ010000561.1 GCA_012513725.1 Chloroflexota bacterium | reverse complement strand
GCGATGCCGAGATGTTCTCTTTGCAGGCTGCTCCTGCCCCCGAGGCTTCTGCCGATCTCGAGGCCGCCGCTGAGGCTGCTCCTGCCCCCGAGGAGGGAGTGGCCGCCGCCGGGCCGCCGCCCGAGCCAGAGGGCACCGCTGTTCCCGCGGAGGAACCGGCACAGCAGCCCCCGCCGGAGGATGAGTTCCCGCCCGCGCCCGCGCCGCCCGGCATGGGGGGCGTAGGCGGAGCGCCCTCCGGCTTGGAGATGGGCGGCGCGGGCCCTTCCAGCGTCCCCTCGCCGGAGGGCCCCGAGATCGGCGTGGCCGCAGCGGGAACCACCGGTGACGTCTCCTCGGGCGGAGGCGCCCCCGCAGAGCCCGGCGTATCGGAGCCGGAAGCGCCCGAGGCCACCGCGCCGGCAGAGTCCGCCGCGATGCCCGAAGGGGCCGGCGAGATCGCTAGCACCGCCGAGGCCGGTGACACCGGAGAGGCCGGCAGCACCGAAGAAGCCGCCGTTCCGGCGGCACCCCGCGCCCCAGGCAGAGAAGGCCCCGGTGACGCGGCTCCCGAGGGGCCGGAGGCCGGCTCCCCCGAAGGCGAGCCACTGGCAGGGATCGCTGCACTGCCGGAGGGCGACAACAGCGCGTCGCCGGCACCCGAGATGTCCCGGGGCGTGGACGGGGCGCGATCGGCCCCCGAGCCCACCGAGGCGCCCGACCGGGTGGCCGCTCTGGCCGCCGCAGACGCGGCGCCAGAGTCGGAGGAGTCCGGCGTGCGCGATTCGGCCCGCGTCTATGGCCTGGAGGCCGGGCATGCGGTGAACGCCTGGCAAGCGGTGCGCATCGGCGCGGCGCTCGCGTTTGGGCTGCTCCTGGTCTTTCTGAGCGGCATGGTGTGGAGCGGCTACCAGCGCCGCCTGTAGCCGCTGCCCGCTGTCTGCCTGCGCCCTCCCGGGGGCGAGGGGCCCTCTGGCCCCCACCTCCGGGAGGTTCTGCGTTGGGGCACCTGGAGCGGTGTGCTGGGGTTTGCTCGGGTCGTAACGCTCTGGTATACTAGAGACGAGTAGAAAGACATAATAGAGGATTGACCCGAGTGGAGGACTAGTGCTCGGACGAAAACTGGGATTCCGATCCAGCCTGACCAAAACGAGAGAATCATTCTTTGGCCGCATCAGCAGCCTGTTGCGCGGCGACCAGATCACCGACGAGACCTGGGACGAGATCGAGATGCTCCTCATCCAGGCCGACGTCGGGGTGACGACCACGATGAAGCTCGTCGAAGAGCTCCGCGGCATGGTGGCTGACGGCCTGGCCAAGTCGCCGGACCAGGTGGAAACGCTGCTCAAGGAGCAGTTGGTAGAGGTCTTGCGCCGGGTGCAGCGGCCCTACCTAGCCATCAAGCGCGAGTTGGCCGTCATCCTGGTCGTCGGGGTGAACGGCTCCGGCAAGACGACCAGCATCGGCAAGCTGGCCAAGTATCATCGCGACGCCGGCCAAAAGGTCGTCTTGGCCGCCGGTGATACGTTCCGCGCCGCCGCCAGCGACCAGTTGGAGATCTGGGGCGAGCGCGTGGGTGTGCCGGTAATCTCGCACCAACCGGGCAGCGACCCGGGCGCGGTGGCCTTTGACGCCGTCCAAGCGGCGCAATCGCGCGGGGCCGACGTACTGATCGTCGATACGGCGGGACG
>JAAZBQ010000560.1 GCA_012513725.1 Chloroflexota bacterium | reverse complement strand
CCGGTCCACATAGCCCAGGGGACTATCCAGGATCCCCTGGCCGCCGACCGGGTAGACGATGTGCAACGGCTCCTCGCCCCGGCGCACCAGCTCCTGGTTGGCCTGAATGAGGAGCGCCTCGGCGTTCACTAGGCCGTCGGCCTCCTCCGGCGCGGCGACATAGTCCTCCAGCAACCACCCGGCGCCGCCGGGGGCGCGTTCCGCCGCGTCGTACAGCCCGGCCAACCGATCCACAAGCGCCGCATCGCCCAGATGCTCCCCGGCGAGCACCGTCGGCGCCCCCGCGAACTCGTACATCGCGGCGAGGTAGGCCAGCGCGCCGACGTGCGAGCGCGCCGCATCCGCCGTGGCCAGGCGCAGGTCGCCGCCCGCGGCGGCCCCGAGCAACTCTCCGAGGGGCACCTCGCGCCCCACGAGGCCCAACGCCTCGGCCCGCGGCCGGCGGATGCCGTAGGCCAGTGGGCTGCGGGCGATGCTCCGCACGTGGCGCACGCGCCGCGCCTCGGCATCGCCCAGCGAGAGCCAGATGCGGTGGGCGGGCCACACCGCGTCGTAGGTACCGTCACCCTCCTGCAGGGCCAGCATGATATCGACCGAGCCGAGGTAGACGATCTCGATGCGATAGCCGTGCTGCCGGGCAAAGCGCTCCACCTCGGGCGCCAGGGATGCGTGGGCGCTGCTGGCGGCGATCACCAGGTCGGCATCCCCGCCATCCCCTACCGCGCGACAACCGGCCGCCAGCGCCAGGAGCGCGACGGCGCCGGCGATCCAGACGAACGCCCGCCACCGCCTCATGGACACTCCCTCGATCCGCGTGGTGCCATCGGGTACTATACGCGGCGCCCCGATGGGCAGTTGCGCCGCCCTGCCGAGATACGACGAGCACCCGTCCGGCGCCGGGCAGCCCCTCGGCGCTGTGATACGGGTGCTGGCTCTCGCGTGCGGGGCGATCGACGCCGCCTATCCTCCCCCCTATGGTACTCCAGAAACGCCGGCGGGGCAACGCAACCACCCAAGGGTTCCCACGTATAGTATACAGCACCGTGTGAGCCAGAGAAGCGCCGATAGGACAGAGAGTCGTCGTGTGCCAAGATGGAGTGAACGATAGCATCACGCAGCCGACCACCGATCCATCCGCAGCACGCTATCTTACCGGAGGGTGTATATGAGCCAGAAGCAGGCGTATGAAGGCGCCAGCGCCGGGATTCTACTGATCGGCCTGGGCGTCCTGTTCCTGACGGGTCTCGGCGTCTGGCCGTGGATCCTGCTGGTCGTCGGTCTGGCGGGGCTGCCAGCCTCGCTGGCCAACCACCGCGGGTGGTACGGGTGGCAGGGTTTCTTCTGGATGGCGGGGTTGGCCGTTCTGTTCGCCACGGGCCAAATGTGGCCGGGCATCCTGATCCTCGTCGGCCTCAGCACCCTGTTCGGCGTGCTGGTCAAGCCGGGCAGCGAGGCCGTGAACCGGGGCGCTCCCGAGTCACCGTTCGACGAGGAGGGCCCGGAGGACGAGAGCCCCTTTGGCGAGCCCCCCGCCACGCGAACGCTGGGCGACGAGGGGCGTGACACCAAGCGCCTCTCCTGAGCGGGCCGCCGGCCTCGACGGTTCGTTCACCGCGCGCGGGCGGGTATAATGGGGTCGCGCAGGATCGCCCCATTCCACTCAGAGGAGCACGGTGCCATGCCAGACGACGCCCATCGCCCGCCCGTCACGGTGCACATGATCGGCAACGCCCACATCGACCCGGTGTGGTTGTGGCCCCTGTCGGAGGGGCGCGCCGAGGTCCTCTCCACCTACCGCACGGCCCTCATGCTCCTCGACGAGTTCCCGGGCTATGTGTTCACCAGCGGTGGGTCGGTGACCTACCAGTGGGCGGCGGAGGACGACCCGGCGCTCTTTGGCCGCATCCAGCAGGCCGTCGCTGAGGGGCGCTGGGCGCTGGTGAACGGCTGGTGGCTGCAGCCGGACTGCAACATCCCCGGCGGCGAGTCGTTCGCCCGGCACGCCCTGTACGGCCAGCGCTTCCTCGAGGAGCATTTCGGCCGCCGGGCCCGGGTGGGTTACAACGTGGACACGTTCGGCCACGCCGGCACGCTCCCGATGCTGCTGCGGGGCGGCGGACTGGACTATTACGTGTTCTTTCGACCCGGGCCCCACGAAAAGGACCTGCCCCGGGAGCCCTTTTGGTGGGAGGCGCCGGATGGCACCCGGGTGCTGACCTGTCGCCCGCCCCTCCACTATGGCACCCCGGAGAGCGAGGACAT
>JAAZBQ010000559.1 GCA_012513725.1 Chloroflexota bacterium | reverse complement strand
CGGGCGGTCAGGAGACGGGCGCTCCCGGGGTCGGCACGGGCTACCCGGTGCGCTAGCGGCAATGCCATGGAGAGTGCACCCGTGACGCAACAGGAGAACGCAATCCCCGCCGGGGCGCAGCCCGCGGTGGGCCAGGATACGGCCCCGGCCCCGCGAGGGCGCGCTAGACCGAGCCTGCGCGCCAACGTCTCGTGGACCTTTGTCGGCAACGTGGTGAACGAGGGGTCCTGGTGGGCGATGACCGTCGTCCTCGCGCGGTTGGGCTCGCCAGAGCACGTGGGGCGCTTTGCCTTGGGGCTGGCGGCCACGGCACCGGTGTTCATGTTCGCCACCCTGCGCCTGCGCGACGTGCAGGCTACTGACGTCAAGGGCGAGTACCGCTTTGGCGACTATTTCGCCCTGCGGCTGACCACCACGGCGCTGGCCATGCTGGTGGTGGTGGGCATCGCGCTGGTCTCCGGGTACACCGGCGAGGCCGCCTGGGTGATCGTCGCCACCGGCATCTCCAAGGCGATGGAGGCGATCAGCGACGCCTACTATGGGCTGTTCATGAAGCACGAGCGGCTCGACCGCATCGCCAAGTCTATGATGATCAAGGGGCCCTTGTCCCTGGTGGGGCTGGCCATCGGCTTTGTCCTCACGGGCAGCGTGTTCTGGGGGGTGGTGGGCCTGGCCGCGGCCCGGGCCCTGGTGATGGTCGCCTATGACACGCGGAACGCGGCGCGGATCCTGCGGGTCGTGCGGCCTGCGGCGAAGACCCCTCCGCAGGAGTCGGTCCCTCCGCAAGAGGCCGCCGACGACGACCTGCCCCGGCCCCACTGGAACCGGCGCATCCTCGCCCGGCTGGCGTGGGCGGCGCTCCCCCTGGGCCTGGTCTCCATGCTGATCTCCTTTACCTCCAACGTGCCCCGCTACTTTGTCGAGGGGCAACTGGGTTCGTACTACTTGGGCATCTTTGTGGCCGTCGCGGCCTTTCAGAAGGTCGCCCCGGCGGTGGTCCAGGCGCTGGGGCGCTCTGCGAGCCCGCGGCTGGCCAAGTACTATGCGGCCTCCAACGCCCGCGCCTTTCGCAAGTTGGCAACACGGGTGGTGGGGATGGGCGTGCTGTTGGGGATCGGGGGCGTGCTGGTCGCCCTGGTCGCCGGGGCGCAGATCCTGCGGCTCTTTTACGGGCCCGAGTACGTGCTGCCCGGGCTGTTCGTGCTGCTCATGGTGGCGGCGGGGTGGGACTATGTGGCCACCATGTTGCTGTTCGTCATCACCTCCGCCCGCCACTTTCGGGTACAACTGCCCCTGCAGGTGATGACCACCGGCGCCGTGGCGCTGGCCTGCCTGTGGCTGGTGCCCCGGGCCGGGCTGGTTGGCGCGGCGTGGGCGCTGATCATCGGTGACCTGGTGCGGGCGGTGGGGGCGTTCATCGCCGTCTGGCGCGTGGAGCGCGCCCTGCAGAGGCGATCGGCCCAGGCTGGGCCCACTGTGACCGTTGGATGGGAGGAGAGGGCAGTATGAGCAGCATCGTGGGTGCAACGGTTCCCGTCCCGCAGCAGGCGGTGACGGCGGTGGCCCTCGTCGATCGCCTCGCCGAGGCGCTGAACGCCGCGG
>JAAZBQ010000558.1 GCA_012513725.1 Chloroflexota bacterium | reverse complement strand
GCGTTCACGTGCAGCCCCGCCTTGTGGGCAAAGGCGCTGCGCCCCACATAGGGGGCATAATCGTCGGGCCGCAGGTTGGCCACCTCGGCGACGAAATACGCCACGTCCGATAGGAGCGGCAGGTTGCCGTCCGCCAGCGCCTGATAGCCCATCTTGAGCGCCAGGTTGGCGATCACGGTGCAGAGGTCGGCGTTCCCGCACCGCTCCCCATAGCCGTTGATGGTGCCCTGCACGTGGCGGGCCCCCGCCTCCACGGCCACCAGGGTGTTCGCCTCTGCCATGCCGTTGTCGTTGTGGGCGTGCATGCCGATCTCGGCCCCCGGCAGCGCCCGGCAGACCTCCCCCACGATGCGCCCCACCTCGCTGGGCAGCATGCCGCCGTTCGTGTCGCACAAGACCACGATATCGGCGCCGGCCGCTGCGGCCGCCCGACAGGTCTCCAGGGCATAGTCGGGGTCCGCGAGGTAGCCATCGAAAAAGTGCTCCGCATCAAAGAGCACCTCGAGCCCCGCCCCCTTCAAGTAGCGGACGGTGTCCTGGATCATCGCCACGTTCTCTTCTGGCGTGGTGCGCAGCACCTCGCGCACGTGCATGGCCGACGACTTGCCCACGATGACGGCCACCGGCACGCCGGCCTCGGCCAGCGCCCGCACGTTGGCGTCCTGCTCTACCGGGAGCCCCGCCCGCCGGGTGGAGCCAAACGCGGCCACCCGAGCGTTCGCTAACTGCAGGTCCTGCGCCCGGCGAAAGAACTCCTCGTCCTTGGGGTTGGAGCCGGGCCAGCCGCCCTCGATGTAGGCCACGCCGAGCTCGTCCAGCTTGCGGGCGATGCGCAGCTTGTCGGCCACCGAGAAGGAAATGCCCTCCCGCTGGGACCCGTCGCGCAGGGTGGTGTCCAGTACCGAGATTCGCTGCATGGGCGCGTTCCGCTCCTCGCTATCTCTTGCACGTCTCCGGCCGTGTGCCCGGCGAGGATCTCCCGATCCCCGCCGGACATACGCCGTTCCGTCCTACTTGGCGTTCAGCCAGGACATCATCGAACGCAGCTGGCGGCCGACGCGCTCCACCAGCGAGTTCCGCTCGCTCTCGCGGATCGAGTTGAACGACGGCCGGCCGGCCTGGTTCTCCAGGATCCAGTTCCGGGCATAGGTCCCGTCCTGGATCTCCTGCAGCATCCGGCGCATCTCGGCCTTGGTCTCCTCGGTGATCAGGCGCGGGCCGCCGGTATAATCACCGTGCTCCGCCGTGTCGCTCACCGAGTAGCGCATGTAGGAGAATCCGCCCTGGTAGATGAGGTCCACGATCAGCTTCATCTCGTTCACGCACTCGAAATAGGCGATCTCCGGCTGGTAGCCCGCCTCCACCAGGGTGTCGAACCCGGCCTTCATCAGCGCCGTCACGCCGCCGCACAGGACGGCCTGCTCGCCAAAGAGGTCGGTCTCCGTCTCTTCCTGGAAGGTGGTCTCGATGACCCCCGCGCGGGTGCAGCCGATCCCCTTGGCGTAGGCCAGCCCCAGCGCCTTGGCGTTGCCCGAGGCGTCCCGATAGATGGCCAGGAGGCCCGGCACGCCCTGCCCCTCGGGAAAGATCTCCCGCACGCGGTGCCCCGGCGCCTTGGGCGCCACCATGATCACGTCGACGTCCTCAGGCGGCACGATCTGGCTGTAGCGGATGGCGAACCCGTGGGCGAACATCAGCACCTTGCCGGGCGACAGGTTCGGGGCGATCGCCTCCCGATAGATCTCCGGCTGGAGGGTGTCCGGCGTCAGGATCATGATGAGGTCCGCTTCGGCGGCGGCGTCGGCTGTGGCCATCACCCGCAGCCCGGCCTCCTCGGCGGCCTTCCACGAGCGGCTCCCCGCGTACAGCCCTACGCGCACGTCGCAACCCGATTCCTTGAGGTTCAGCGCGTGGGCGTGGCCCTGGCTTCCATAGCCGATGATGGCGATCTTTTTGCCCTCTAGTACGCCGAGATCCGCGTCGTTGTCGTAGTACACCGTGGCCATGACTTCCTCCGTGTGATGAATTGCTCAAACTCGTGTGATATGCGTAACGTCCCCAGGGCGACCGGATCGGCGCGCGAGGGGCTAGCTACCGTTCGTCGTGCTGGTCAACATCCCCCGCACCATGGCCACCCGGCCGGTGCGGGCCAGTTCCTTCAGGCCAAAGGGCCGCAGCATCTCGATCAGCGAGTCCACCTTGTCCTCGGTGCCGGTGATCTCTACCGTCATCGATTCCGGCGCCACGTCGATGATCTGGGCCCGGAAGATATCCACCAGTTGCTTGATCTCGCTGCGCGTCGAGGCGGTGGCGTGCACCTTGACCAGCGCCAACTCCCGCAACACCCCGGCGTCCTCCGAGATGTCGCTCACCTTGATGACGTTCACCAGCTTGCGCAGCTGCTTGACCACCTGCTCGACGACCGCATCGGTGCCGTGGACGACGACCGTCATTCGCGAGATGCCCGGCGTCTCCGAGTGGCCGACCGTCAGGCTCTCGATGTTATAGTTCCGGCGCCG
>JAAZBQ010000557.1 GCA_012513725.1 Chloroflexota bacterium | reverse complement strand
GGATGTAGACGATCTCGGGCTCGATGCCGGCGACTTGCCCGATGGTGCGGTAGAGGGTATCCCAGGTGAGCGCCTCATCGGAGGTGATGTGGAACGCCTCGCCGATGGCCTGCACCCGCCCCAAGAGCCCCACGAACCCCACGGCGAAATCGTCGCTGGTGGTCATCACCCAGAGCGACTGGCCGTCTCCGTGGCAGATGATCGGCTGGCCCCGGCGCATCCGTCCGACGACGGTATAGCCGTGGCCCCCGACCGAGGAGGGGATCCACGTGCCGCCGTAGGTGTAGGAGGGGCGCACGATGGTGACGGGGAAACCCGTCTCCCGGTGGGCGCGCAGCAGGCGCTCCTCGCAGGCGATCTTGTCCCGGGAGTACTGCCAGAAGGGGTTGTGGAGAGGCGTCGACTCGGTGATGACGTGGTCTCGCGGGGGCTTCATGTAGGTACTCGCCGTGCTGATGAACACGTACTGACCGCAGCGGCCGCCGAACGCCTCCAGGTCGCGCTCGATCTGCTCGACGCGGAACCCCAAAAAGTTGGCGACGACGTCAAACCGCCGCTCCCCAAGCGCGGCGAGAACCGCAGGATCGTCCCGATCGCCGACGACCTCCTCTACCCGGCCGCCATAAGCCGCCTCGCGCCGGCCGCGGGTGAGGATCGTCACCCGGTGGCCTACCGCCAGGGCCCGCTCGACGCAGGCCGTGCTGATGTTCCCCGTCCCCCCGATGAACAGAACGCGCATGCTCTCCCTCCGAAGCGTGCCCAGTCCCCGCACACATGGTACCTGTGCCGCGGCTGCTCGTCTAGCGGCTCGGGCCACTGCGGCGGGATACGTCCCCTGGGGCAAGATCCCTATCCAAGGGCGGCAACGCGCCTGCCGCACGCCAAGCGTACCGCCGCATACGTCCAAGGGGTGGCCACAGGGTCGGCCAGCGCTCATCCGAATGGCGCGTGGGCAATCCTCCGGATGGAGGATGCCCGCCGCCGCTGGGATTCGCTATGATGGAACCGATAGTCGAGGCAGCGGCGCCGCCCTGGCTGTGATCGCCAGAGCGGCTCCTTTTCGTATCGTGAGGTGACGATGCCCCTCTCCCTGGGCGTGGCGAGTTTCGTGGTGGATCGCGACGAGTCGCGCTGCATCGCCTGCCAGGTGTGCGTGCGCCAGTGTGCGAACGACGTCCACCGCTACGACGAGTACACCGACCGCGTGGTGGCCGATGAGTCCCGCTGCGTGGGCTGCCATCGCTGCGTGGCCCTCTGCCCCACCCGGGCGCTCACGATCCGTCGCAACCCGCTGGAGACCCGCCCCCACGCCAACTGGACCCACCCGACCCTGCAGGCGATCTACAAGCAGGCCGAGACGGGCGGCATGCTCCTCACGGGCATGGGGTGCGATCAGCCCCACCCCATCTACTGGGATCACCTCCTCCTGAACGCCTCCCAGGTGACCAATCCCTCGATCGATCCGCTCCGCGAGCCGATGGAGCTGGCCACCACCCTCGGGGCCAAGCCCGACGCGCTAGCGCTCCACGACGACGGGAACGGTATCCGGCTGGAGACCACCCTCGCCCCGCAGTTGGCCCTCGAACTGCCGATCATGTTCTCGGCCATGTCGTACGGGTCGATCTCCTACAACGCCTGCGAGTCGCTGGCCCGGGCCGCCACCGCAGCCGGCACCTACTACAACACCGGCGAGGGAGGGCTTCACCCGAACCTGTACCGCTACGGCGAGCACACCATCGCCCAGGTTGCCTCGGGCCGCTTTGGCGTCCAGGCGGACTACTTGAATGGCGTGGCAGCGCTGGAGATCAAGATCGGCCAGGGGGCCAAGCCCGGGATCGGCGGCCACCTGCCGGGCGAAAAGGTGACCACCGACATCTCCCGCACGCGCATGATCCCCGAGGGGAGCGACGCCATCTCCCCCGCGCCCCACCACGACATCTATTCCATCGAGGATCTCCGCCAGCTGATCTATGCGCTCCGGGAGGCCACCGGCTATGCCGTGCCCATCTCGGTCAAGGTCGCCGCGGTGCACAACATCGCGCCAATCGCAACGGGCATCGTCCGCGCCGGCGCCGACATCGTGGCGATCGACGGGCTCCGCGGGGGCACCGGCGCAGCGCCCACGGTGATCCGCAACAACGTCGGCCTGCCCATCGAGCTGGCCCTGGCCGCCGTGGATCAGCGCCTGCGCGACGAGGGGATCCGCAACCGCGCCTCACTCGTAGTAGGCGGCTCGATCCGTTCCAGCGCCGATGTGGTCAAGGCGATCGCCCTCGGCGCCGACGCCGTGTACATCGCTACGAGCGCCCTGGTGGCCATGGGCTGCCACCTCTGTCAGAACTGCTACACCGGCAAGTGCAACTGGGGGATCGCCACCCAGGATCCCTACCTCACCCGCCGGCTGAACCCCGATATCGGCGCCCGGCGGCTGACCAACCTCCTGCGGGCCTGGTCGCTGGAGATCAAGGAGATGATGGGCGGGATGGGGATCAACGCCATCGAGAGCCTGCGCGGCAATCGCGATCACCTGCGCGGGGTGGGGCTGAACCAGGTGGAGCTGGACGCCCTGGGCGTGCGGGCGGCAGGACTCTAGGAGGAGAGCATGAAGCGGATCGTGATCCACGAGGAACACTGCATCGCCTGTCGCCTCTGCGAGGTGCACTGCCTCGTCGCGCACTCGGAATCTCGCGACATCATCCGGGCGTTCCGGTCGTCAGGCGAGCGGCCCATGCCGCGGCTCACGTTCGAGGAGAGCGGGCCGCTATCCTTTGCGCTCCAGTGTCGCCAGTGCGACGAGCCCGCCTGCCTGGAGGCCTGCATCTCGGGCGCCATGCACCGGGACGAGGCCACCGGCGCCGTGATGTGCGACGAGGACCGCTGCGTGGGGTGCTGGATGTGCATCATGGTCTGCCCGACAGGGGCCATCCAGCAGAACCTGCGGGGCACCCGCGTGGCGTCCAAGTGCGACCTGTGCTACGGCGCCGAGGTCCCCGCCTGCGTGGCGGGCTGCCCGAACGAGGCGCTGACCTACGAGGAGATACCGGGGAGGGACGCGTGAGAATCGTCATCATCGGCAACTCGGCCACGGCGGTGGGCGCCGTCGACGGCGTGCGCGAGCACGATCAGGCCGCTGAGATCGTGGTCATCTCCGAGGAGCCCCACGGCATCTACTCCCGGCCGATGCTCGACCACTATCTCTCCGGCGCGGTGGGCGCCTCGCGCCTTTCCTACCGTCCGGCGACCTACTATGCCCGGCACAACGTGCAGCCGCTCCTCAGCCGGCGGGTGACGGCCATCCGCCCGGTAGAGCACGAGGTCAAGACGGCCGACGGCGCCGTCATCCCCTACGACCGCCTCCTCCTGGCCACCGGCGGCGCGCCGATCGTCCCGCCGATCCCGGGGATGGAGGGCGAGGGGGTGTTCACCTTTTCCCGGCTCGACGACGCCCAGGCCCTCCTCCGGCACCTTCAGGATCGGGAGGTCCGGCGGGCGGTGGTGCTCGGCGGGGGGATGATCGGGATCAAGGTGACCGACGCCCTGGCCCGGCGCGGCATCGGCGTCACCATGGTGGAGCTGGCGCCCCGGATCCTGAACGCGGCCCTCGACGAGACGGCGTCGCGGATGATGACCCAGGTCTTGGCCGGCGAGAGCGTCGAGGTCCTCACCGGGAACACCATCTCCGAGGTCCTCCGCAGCCAGGGGCGCATGGTCGGCGTGCGGACGGAGGATGGCCGCGTCGTCTCGTGCGAGGCGCTGGTCTTTGGCATCGGCGTGCGGCCCAACGCCTCGCTGGCCGCCGAGGCCGGGATCACGGTGCAGCGCGGGGTCGTGGTAGACGAGTATATGCGCACCTCGGCGCCGGACGTCTACGCCGCCGGTGACGTCGCCGAGGCCTATGACCTGGTGGTGGACATGAACCGCACGGTCGCGATCTGGCCGAACGCCTACCGCCAGGGAGCCATTGCCGGCG
>JAAZBQ010000556.1 GCA_012513725.1 Chloroflexota bacterium | reverse complement strand
GCCACGCATTCCCGCGGGGCGACGTTCGCCAGCGCCAGCACGCCCCCCACCGCGCCCACCTGCAGGCCCGAGAGAAAGGCGGGGGCGTTGCCGAGGAGGACGGAGAAATCGCGCGGGCAGGCGCGCAGGAGGTCGATGATCTGGCCGATGTCCCCGGCGGAGTCCTTGATCCCCACGATGTTCGGGTGCTGGGCGACCCGCGCCACGACGGGGACGGGGATGTTCAGGTGCGTGAACTTGGGGACGTTGTACACCAATATCGGGATCGGCGAGGCCTCGGCGACCGCCTCATAGTGGCGGGCGAGGGCGTCGGCCGTGAGCTCCGCGGGGAAGAAGGAGGGGTTCATCACCAGGGCGACGTCGGCGCCGGCGTCGGCGCAGGCCCGGGTGAGACCGATCGTTGCTGCGGTGGATTGCCGCCCGGTGCCGGCGATCACCAGTTGCGTGCCGTTCGCCGCCCGGCGGGCGACGCGCACCGCCTCGGCCACCTCCTCGTCCTCGAGGTGGGGCGACTCGCCGTTCGAGCCCGCCACGACATAACCGTGCAGGCCCGTCTCGTTCCAGCGCTCGATGTTGGCGGCCAGGGCGGCCGCATCCAGCACCCCGGCGTCGGTAAAGGGCGTGGCGATGGGCGGATACACTCCAATGACGCGCATGCTGTTCTCCCCATGACTGGCGGCCGATGCGCGGCATTGTCCGCCGCCAGGGCGGGGCTGTCAAGCGGCGGCGTCAGGGGCGAGGGATGAAGGATGAGGGATGAAGGATGATGCCGCCGAACTACCGGTCATCCCTCATCCCTCATCCTTCATCCTTCGCTTCGCCATGGCATCCGTGGTAGGGCTTTCTAGAGGTGGTCGCCGCCGAGGCTGGGATCCAGCGGGATGGCGAGGGGATCCGACACGCTGTATCGCCCCCGGGTTTCCGGGATGCGGAGCGTATAGTAGAGGGCGGTCAGGATCGAGGCGCCGGCCAGCACGAATACCAGGGTATAGCCGATGTTGGCGCGCCAGGCGTTGGCCAGGTCGATGACGGGCCCCATCAGGCGACCCAGGGCGCTGGTGCCCGCGGTGGCCAGGTTGGCCAGGCCGAGGTATTTGCCCGCCTGATCCAGCGGGGCCAGGTCCGTGGCCCAGGCCCAGTTCACCGAGACAAAGGTGCCCATCCCCACGCCGGCTATCAGGCCCAGGATGCGGATGGCCGGCATCGTGCGCGCCAGTGACAGCAGGCTGATGCAGATGGCCATCATCGCGCAGGCGCCCAGGCTGAGGCCCTTGCGCCCCCATCGCTCGGAGAGGATCGCGGCGGGGAGCACCACCAACCCCATGGGGATGCCGATGGAGGTCATCAGGTTGCTGACGGCGCCGGCGGGGTTGTCCAGCTGGAGGGCGTCCTGAAAGTAGTAAAAGCCGAAGGACAGCACCAGCGAGGTGGCCAGGAGCAACCAGAAGCGGGAGATGAGCAGCCTCAGGTAGCCGGGATGCTCGTTCATGTCCACGTCGAGCATCTTGCGCATCCGCCCGACATCGAACACTTCTCGGCTCGACTGCCGCCTCGAGCGCGGCGCGGCGTCGGCGCTGCCCTGCAGGCGCCGGGTCGCCCGGACGGTGAGCAACGTGCCGCCGCCCAGCATCACGGCCGCCATCAGGAGGCCGACCGGCGCATCGGCGCCGACCCGGTCAGCGAGCAAGCCGGCAAAGAACGCAGCGGCGATGATGCCGAGCATGTCCAGCAGGCTGCGCAATCCCACGGCCAGGCCCCGGTGCCCTTCCCGCACGCTATCGGGAATCAGCCCGTGGCTGGGGCCCATCACGGCGTTCATGGCGACCTGCAACAGGAGATAGCCGGCGGCCAGCATCCAAAAGGAGCCGGATAGGGCCAGGAGGAGCAGCGCGCCGATGGCGACCCCCCCACCGTAGACGATCCAGGGCCGCCGCTTGCCCCAGCGGTGGCGCGTCTGGTCGCTCAGGGCGCCGGACAGGGGCTGAATGAACATCGCCAGGGCATAGCCGGCAAAGGTCAGCATGCCCAGGCGGGTGTTCTTGGTGCCCTCGGAGCCATAGTTCAGCAACAGGAGGGGCAGCACGATGGGGTGCAGGGTATTCCACATAAAGGAGGCGCCGAAATAGATCGCGTTCAGGGAGAGGTACTGCACCAGGGGGCTGCGGGTAATCAACAGTGATCTCCTTGCCGCTCACTATGACTGCGTGGTGTGGCACTGTGCTTTCAGTATACCATAAACCCCTACCGGGCCAAGGGGTTACGGCAAAGACTAGCCAAAATGCCGATATGCCGGCCACGCTCGTGCCGCTCGCCGCTAGGCCTTCCGGGCCTCCAGCAGGTAGAGCCCCGCGGCAAAGGCCAGGGGTTCGCCCCGTTCCAGGCGGCTCTGCAGGGCGAACAGGGCGTCGGCGTGGGTCGCCACGGTGAATCCGGGCACGAGCCACGGCACCGCATGGAGGTAATAGACGACGGCGCCGACGTCGGTAAAGGTCAGGGCGCCCGACCACCCTTCCGCGCGGTCGATGCTGAGCCCCGCTTCGCGCAGCCGGCCTGCCTCGTGATCGAGGTTCGCGTCGGGCCACTGAGGTCGCGCGCCAAAGACGGCCATGAGATCCTCGGCCCATCTTCCGTCTACCTGCTCGGTGAAAAAGACGCCGCCCAGGGCCAGGATGCGGGCCACCTCCCCGGCGTTCAGGCTCGAGTGGCGGTTGAGCACCAAGTCGAACTCACCATCGGCAAAGGGCATGGCCGCCTGGCGCGACGTCTCGACGTCTATCACCCGCACACCCAGGGGCGCGAGGCGCTCGCGGGCCAGGGCGACGTTCGGCGCATAGCCCTCGGTGACGGCCACCTTGTCCGGCCAGTGCGCGCGGAGGGCCAGGAGGCGCTCGCCGCCCCCGGTGCCCATGTCCAGCACGGCGGT
>JAAZBQ010000555.1 GCA_012513725.1 Chloroflexota bacterium | reverse complement strand
GATCTATGAGGCCTTGGCCAGTGGCACGCCCGTGATCGCGGCCGCCGAGGGAGGGATGCGAGAACTCGTCAAAGAGTACGCCGGCGGCTGGCTGGTGCCCCGCGGAGATGCCCAGGCGCTGGCGGACACTATGGCGCGTCTCGCCGCGGATCCCGCCGAGGTTCGCCGGGTGGCCGCCGGTATCCGGCCGGTGCCCAGCCTGGCCGGGCACGTCGCGGCGCTCGGGGCGGTGTACGCCGAGGCCCTCGCCGGGGGAGGCCGCCATGGCTGAGACGCCCTTCACCGAGCGGCGCCGAAAGGTGCTGTACCTCTGCCAGGACGTCGTGGGGCCACGGATGGCGGGCTCGGGCATCCGGGCCTGGAACCTGGCCCGCGTCCTCGCCGCCCACTGCGAGGTGACCCTGGCCGCGCCCACCTCCGGCGACGTCGATGCCCCGGGGTTCCGGGTCCTGCCGGTGACCCTGGATGACCCCGGCGAGATCGACGCCGCCCTGGCCGAGGCGGAGGTCGTGATCTCCAACGGCAACATGCTCCACGACTACCCCCAACTCGCCGACCTCGAGGTGCCCTGGGTGGTGGACGCCTATGTGCCCACGCCCTCCGAGGCGCTGGCCGCCAACCGCCACCGGGACCCCGGCGAGCGCCTGGCCGGCCACCGGGTGGATACCCGCACGGTGAACCGCTTCCTGGCCCGGGCCGACCTGGTCCTCTGCGCCAGCGAGCGCCAGCGGGACCTGTACCTCGGCATCCTGGCCTCCCTGGGCCGCCTGAACCCCTACGTGTACGACGCGGACCCCACCCTGCGGGTGCTGATCGACGTGGTGCCCTATGGCCTGCCCGCCGAGCCGCCCCGGCACACCCACGACGTGCTGCGGGGCGTCCTCCCCGGCGTTGGCCCGGAGGACAAGGTGCTCCTGTGGGGCGGAGGGATCTGGAACTGGTTCGACCCGCTGACCCTCATCGAGGCCCTGGAGATCGTCGTCGGCCGGCGCGACGACGTGCGGCTCTGCTTCCCCGGCACCCGCCACCCCTACGCGGCGCGGATTCCCGACATGGAGATGCGCGCCCGGGCGGCAGAACTGGCCGACGCCCGGGGCCTCACCGGCCGCCACGTCTTCTTCGGCCAGTGGGCGCCCTACGACGAGCGGCCGAACTACCTCCTGGAGGCCGATATCGGGGTGTCGCTGCACCCGGCGGGGATCGAGGCGCACTTTTCCTTTCGCACCCGGATGCTGGACTATATCTGGGCCGGGCTGCCCATGGTGGTCACCGAGGGGGACGTGTTTGCCGAGTGGGTGCGAGAGGACGGCCTGGGCTACGTCGTGGCCCCCGGCGACGTCTCGGGCGTCGCCGAGGCGATCCTGTCCCTCCTCGATGAAGCCGATGCCCGCGCCGCCCGGGCCGATGCCTTCAGCCGGCGGGCGGCGGGACTACGCTGGGCGCAGGTGGCGGAGCCGTTGGTGGCCTTTTGCCGGGATCCCCGCCCGGCCCCCGATCGGGCGGCGGGCTACCTGCCCGAGCCCCTGGACGAGGCGGCGGAGATCCGCCGGGAGTTGGACGCCGCGCGTGCCCACACGGAGGCCCTCGAGGCGCTGGTGGCCGGCTACCGGAACGGGCGGCTGATGCGCACCCTGGAGGCGCTCCAGGGTCTTCGCCGACGCATCGGGCCGCGGGGAGACGGGTGATGCGCATCCTGTACCTCGTCCACCAGTACCTGCCCCGCCACCGGGCCGGCACGGAGGTCTACACCCACTCCCTGGCCAAGGCGCTCGCCGCCCGGCACGAGGTCCTCGTCTACTGCCACGAGCCCGCGATGGACGGGGGGGCGGCTCCGGCGGCCGACGACGTCCTGGAGGGCGTGCCGGTGCGCCGGGTGGCCGCCCACAACGCCGGCCGCGCCCCCGCCACGCCCTGGGGGCGCTTTCGCGACGCCTACCGGAACCCGCGGATCGCCGCCGAACTGGCCGCCACGCTGGAGCGCTTTCGCCCGGACATCCTGCACATCCAGCACCTCAAGGACCTGACCGTCGATGCGCCGGCGATGGCCCGCGCGGCGGGGATACCGGTGGTCTATACCCTGCACGACT
>JAAZBQ010000554.1 GCA_012513725.1 Chloroflexota bacterium | reverse complement strand
AGCCCGATCTCCGGCGTCTCGCCGGGGCCGTGCACGGCCACGTACAGGGCGTCGCCCAGCAGCGCGTCAGCGTCCTGATCGCTCAGGACGATGGTGCCGGAAGAAGTCAGGCTGTCCGTCGTGATCGGCCCGCTGAGGAGCACATGGATCACGGGCCCGTTCAGGCCCTCTGGGCCACGGCGGATGACGACGCTATCGACCTGGGTGGCCTCGGCAGCCTGCAGGTCGAGGGCATAGTCCAGCACGTTGGAGGACGGGTCGAACTCCATGTCCACCGTCCCCCCGAGCGTCGTCGTCACCCCCTGCACCGGGGCCAGGGTTGTCCCGCCCACGTAGGCGTCGGGACCGGAGAGGTCGATGGACATCCCGTCAAAGGCCTCCGGCGCATCGCGGAGAGCCACCACCGGGAGGGTCGGCAGCACGTTGCCGGTGACGCTATCCTGGAGATAGTTGCCGCCCAGGACGCTGTTATAGAAAAAGATGCCGGAATCCGGCTCATCGGAGTTCAGCACGGCCGCGATATCCTGCCCCATGGCGATGATTACACCGCCCTGGTTGGCGTACTCGGTGAGGGCGTCGGTATCCAGCGTGGTGAGGGGCGTGGTGACGGTGAACGTCCCGTTCGGGTGGTAGTTATCCCCGGTAAAGTAGAGCACCACGTCGTAGGGCGCCATCTCGGCGGCCGTGGGGATGGTCACGTCCACATCATCGCCGTACTGGGCGTCGGCGTCCCACAGCGTGTAGGTGATGCCCAGGGCGTCCAGGGCGTCGGTGTAGTAGGAGGCATAGTCCGCCATCATGAGGGTAGTGCTGGCGTCGTTGTCGATGATCAGGACGCTGGCGGGCGCCTCGGCTTCCACCACCCGGCCCCAGACCGGCAGGTGCGCCTCGTGGGCCGCGCCGTCCAGCACGATGTAGCCCTGGTTCTCGCCGATGCCGGTGCCCGCCGCCGAGTCGAACGTCACGGTGACCTCGGCGGAGGCGCCGGGGGCCAGGGTGATGCTCGCCGGGGATACGGACACGCCGGGCAGAGCGGCCAGCGCGCCAAAGCCGCCGGCCGTCGAGATCGCCGAGATGGCGTACGTCTCGGCGGAAGAACTGGCGCTCCTGACGGTAAAGGACAGCGTCTGGGTGGTGCCGCTGACCACCTGGCCAAAGGTGAGGCTTGGCGGATCGAGGAACACGCCGGGGGCCAGCGCCGCCTCGATATCCATGCGGCCGGCGCCCATATCCAGGGGCTGGGCCGGCGAACCGTCCTCGTTATAGACCTCCAGGTACTTGGCCGTCGACATCAGGGCCGACTTGATCTGGGCCGGCGTCCAGCGGGGGTGCTCCTGCAGGAGGAGTGCTGCGGCCCCCGCCACGTGCGGCGCGGCCATCGAGGTGCCCGACGCCTGTCCCCAGCCGAGGTGACGGGCCTCCCCCGTGGCGTTCGGCGTATAGCCCTGGGCCAGGATGCTCACCCCGGGCGCGGCGATATCGGGCAAGAGGGTGCTGCCGGCGCTGGGGCCGCGGGAAGAAAAGTTCGCGATGATGTCCGGTTGGCTATCCACCGGAAACGCCATGGTGTCCAGCGTCAGGGCGGCGTCGTCTCCCTCCTGCACGTACCAGTCCACCATTCCCATCCCGTCGGTATTCCCCACAAAGATGGAGGAGATGGTGACGTCCTCGGCGTTGGCGCCGCCGGCCATGGTGATCAGATCGTCGCCGCCGTCCGCGCTGTTGTACACCACGACGAACTCGGCGCCCGCCTGCTCGGCGAGGTACACCTTTTGCGAGAACTCGCAGATGCCCCGGGAGATGAGGACGGCCTTGCCGGCAAAGGACGTCGCCGCCCACGGCATGCAGCCCTCTTCGTTCGCCGGATCGACGCTGCCGGCCGCCACATAGGGGTAGGTCAGCTCTATGCCCCCGGCCAGGGGCGCGCCGAACTCGGCGGTGGAGAACGGGATATCCTGCAGGTCCTCGGGCGCCGGCGCCGGGGCGCTGACCCGCAACTGGCCGGCGGCCAGGGTGCTGCCGGTGGTGCTCGCCGCAACGTTCATATAGTCGGGCGAGGGGTGGTCGCCCGTGCCCAGGCCGGGGCCCGCGTTGCCGGCGGACATGGAGACGAAAATCCCCGCGGCCACGACGTTGCGCAGGGCCGTATCCAGGGCATCGAACTCGCCGCCCACCGAGGAGGGCCCGCCGCCCCAGGAGTTGTTCAGGACGTCCGCGCCGTCGGCCACAATGTCCTCGAGGGCCGCCAGGCCCTCGACGGTGTAGAACGACGCATCCCCCGTCACGCTTTCGTAAAAGACCCGGTACGACATGAGGTAGGCCTTGGGGGCCACCCCGCTGAGGTCAGGGATATCCAGGCCCAGGAAGGTAGCGTTCACCACGTCGCCGCCGGCGATGGAGCCCGTGTGGGTGCCATGGGGCGTGCCGCTCTCGCCGGGCCAGGGGTTATCGTCCCCCTCGGCGGGCGGGTCCCAGGGGCGAAAGTAGACCCGGGAGGCGACGATCTTGCCGTTGGTGTTGTCCGTGAGCCCCAGGGGATACCCGGACGGGTACTGGTAGCCGGTGCCGTCGAACATGGGGGCGTCCTTGTGCAGGCCGCCATCCATGGAGGCGATCTTGATGCCCCGGCCCGCGTTCTCCCGACCGCCGAGTTCTGTCCACGCGGCGGGGGCGTTGATGATCTCCGTCGAGGCATACAACGTCGGCGAATACGCATAGTCGGCGTACACCGCGCGAACGCCGGGCAGGCGGGCCAGCGTGCGCTGCGCCGCGGCAGGATCGGCGGCGCCCGGGTCGACGGCCATGCCGTTCAGCGTCACCCGATAGCGCGCCTCCTCCATCTTGCCGTACTCGTTCATAAAGGTGGAGACCGTCGCCTCGGGCAACGAGGCCTGCATGGACTGCACAAAGGCCGTCTGCTCGGCGGCCAGCACGTCCAGGTAGGCCTGCGCCGCCGCCGAGTGGACGTCGATCCCGGCCGCGGCCGAGCCGGCGGCATCGGCAACCGAGCCGGCGGCGTCGGCAGCCGAGCCGGCGGCGTCGGCAGACGAGCCGGCGGCATCGGCGCCCAGGTAGGCAACCAGCGGTGGCGAGGTCAACTCCACGATCAGCCGGTGCGACATCTTGCCCGCAGCGGTCGCGCTGCTCGGCGAGTCGGCAGTCGGCGAGATGGGGCCCTGGGCCGACACGGCCGGGGCCGCCACCACGACGATCACCAGGAACAAGGCAACCAGCATCGAGAACCTGCGTGACATGGGCACTCTCCTCTCCGGGGATACGCACACTGCCAGCAATCCTACGAACGACATCCTGCGGCGGTCATCCCTCCTTGCGCCGCCGGCGTCCGCCTCCAGAACCGTGGTGGAGCCGCGGAGCCCGGCCATCGGATGCGGTGGGTACGGAGGGCCCGGTGCACCCCACGCGCGTGGGGCGGCACCTTGGGGAAAGAAGGAGTGTGGAGCAACCCCAGATGGCCGTGGGGCAACATGGACCGGGGCGTTTTAGCCAAAGGGCGCGGGGCTGTCAAGCGCCCGCGCCCCGTTCTCCTGCCCTTACTGGGCCTGCGCCTCCTCGATGAGGGCCAGGATGTTCTCCGCGGGCACGTCGCGGGGAATGGCGTGGGTCGGCGCCACGATATAGCCCCCCTCGCGGCCGATGGTGTCGATCATCTGCCGCACCACCGCGCGCACCTCGGCCGGCGCCACCCGGGGCAGCACCTGCTGGGTGCTGATGCCGCCGTAAAAGGTCAGGTGCGCGCCGTACTCCCGCTTGCACCACTCGACGTCCATCACCTCGGGTTGGAAGGTGTTAAAGATGTCCAGGCCCATCTCGACGAGATCCGGAAACAGCTCCTGCACCGCGCCGCAAGAGTGCTGCATCACCTGGCGGCCGGATGCCTTGACCCGGGAGTACATGGCCGCCACCCGGGGCTTGATGAACCGCCGCCAGTGGCGGGGGCCCATGATCAGGCCGCGCTGCTGGCCCCAGTCGTCGCCAAAGCGGATGCAGTCGACGTCGAACCCCAGCAGGTGGTCGATCACCTCGAGATTGTACTCCAGGATGCGGTCCATCAGGGCGTCCACAAAGCCGGGGTTCAGCACCATGTCGATGAGCAGGTTCTCCATGCCGCGCAGCGTCCAGGCGCGCTCGAACATCGAGAACCCCACCCCCGCCACCCGAAAGCAATCGGGGTGGGCGGCCAGCATGGCCTCCACGACGGCGGCGTTGTGCGCCAGGTCGGGTTCCGGGAAGCGGTATCCGGCCAGGGTCGGCTCGGAGAGGAGGTAGCGCTCGACGTTGCCGATATCCTGGTCGATGGTCCGGTTCCAGACGATGCCGAACTGATCCTGCCAGAACCCGGGGCGTACCTCAGAAAAGTAACCGTCCTCGCAGATGGCCAGGTGGTTGCGGAGGAGGGGCTCCAGGTCGTCGGTGCCGACGTGGGCGGCCAGGTTCCGCCGCGCGTCGATGGTCAGGTCGATCTGCCACGGGGTGACGTCGGGCTGGCGGTGGCCGGTGGCCAGGCGCACGCGCTCGCGGGGGGTGATGGGCATGGCGAACTCCCTTCGTTCGGCTGGGCGCCGCGGGGCGCCGCTGCAGGCGCCCCCAGTATACCCCAGGGATGGCGGCGCGTCTCATCCCAGCCGGCGCCCCCGGATCCAGGCCGTCCCGGAAGCATCGGCCACCTGCGGGGAGACGGTCTTGGTGGTCGGGGGCGAATGTGCTATCCTGCCCGGTAACGTGTCCACCCACCCATCCCTGCGGAGTGATCCAGCCGTGACCATTGGCCCCCGCGCCCTCATGGAGCGCGCCCTGCTCCACCGGCAGCCCTGGGTGCGCCTGGCTGCCATCGTGGCCATCTGCCTGGCGGTGGCCCTGCCGGCCGGCGCCGTGCTGGGCCTGGCCGGCGCGCTGTACGGCACGGCACTCCTGATCGGCCTGGCCGTCGGCTACCTGATGCTTCGGCACCTCATGGTGGGGCTGCTGGCGTTGGTGGGGGTCATCTGCCTGCTCCCCTTTGCCGCGCTGCCGATCGACATCGGCTTTTCGCCCACCTTCCTGGACCTCGTCCTGGGGGCGGTGTTCTTTGTGTGGGCCGGGCGGCTCGTCACCCGCCGTGACGGCGACCTGCGCACCGATCCGCCGACCGTGCCCGTGCTGGTGTTCGTGGCGCTGGCGGTGGTGTCCTTTATCCTCGGCTTGAGCCATGCCCGCCTGACGGCCAACAACGCGCGGCACTTTGCCGAGATCCTGCTCAGCGTGCTGGTGTTCGTCCTGATCATCAACACCATTCGCACCCGCCGGCAGCTGAACGTGCTCCTCGGCGCCCTGATGGTGGCCGGCTTTGGGGCCGCGCTGGTGGGCATCGTCCTGTACGTGCTCCCCGACGACCTCAGCGTGCGGCTGCTCTCCATGCTACGGGTGGTCCGCTACCCCTCGGGGGCGGAGGTGCTGCGCTACGTGGAGGACAACCCGGAGCTGCCGCTGCGGGCCATCTCCACCTCGGTGGACCCCAACGTGCTGGGCGGTCTGCTGATCTTTGTCAGCACCATCACTGCGGCCCAGGTGGTGGCCCCGCGGCCCCTGTTCCGCCGCGGCCTGCTGGTGGCGATGCTGCTCACCATGGTCGGCTGCCTGATCCTCACCTATTCTCGCGGCTCGTTCGCCGGGCTGGCGGCGGCCGTCGGCCTGATGAGCCTCTTGCGCTACCGCAAGCTGTTCTGGGTCGGCCTGGGCATCCTGGTGGTGCTGCTGATCCTGCCCCCCTCTCAGGCCTACGTGGCGCACTTTGTGGAGGGCGTGCAGGGCGACGACCTGGCCACCCAGATGCGCTTTGGCGAATACCGCGACGCGTTGCGGCTCATCGCCCGCAGTCCCTGGTTCGGGGTGGGGTTCACCGGGACGCCGGACATCGACACCTACCTCGGCGTGTCCAACGTGTACCTGTTGATCGCCGAGGAGATGGGGGTGGTGGGGCTAGCGGCGTTCCTGGCGGCGATGGGCACCTTCTTCTGGCACTTCCTGGGCGCCTTGCGCCGCTGCCCGCCCGGCGCTCCCCTGGAGGCGCCCCTCCTGGGCACCGGCATGGCGGTCGCCGGGGGGCTGGCCGGCGGGGTGCTGGACCACTATCTCTTCAACCTGGTCTTTCCCCACGCCGCCGCGCTCCTGTGGCTCGTGGTCGGCCTGGGGACGGTGACCATCCGCTTGACTGCCACCCCCGAAGCGGAGGCCGAGGCGGAGGTAGCGACCCCATCCCTGGCCGCGTGAACGGCCGATCACCGTCTGTTCGGCACTGTTGTGGGCACTGTGCTGCGCTTGTGGGCGGTATAGGGGTATGCTATAATCCTCTCGTCTAGTGCGATCATGTCGCCGGGTGGCTCAAGAGCCCCATGTCCGGAGGATACACGATGCAGATCTCAACGACTCCTCTCAAGCGGTGCACGCTCGTCAATCTCAAAGGGCGCTTTGATAGCAACACCTCCCCGGACCTGCAAAAGGCCATCCGCGAGATCCTCGATGCTGGCGTCTTTCGCATCGTCCTGGATATGGAAGGCGTCGAGTTCTTTGGCAGCGCCGCCATTCGGGTCCTGGTGATGACCTACAAGGAGTGCCGGCGCTGGAACCGTGGTGACGTGCGGCTGTGCCGGGTACCGGAGCGGATCGTCCGGGTGCTGGACCTGGCCGGCATCTCGCCCCTGGTGCAGATGTTTGACGACTGCACCCTGGCCGTCGGCAGCTTCTGAGTCGCGCCGTTTCGGCAGGCCGTCTGTTCTCGGGGGGCACGATCCTGGGGCCGACGGCCTGTTTGGTACAGGAGTGTAGTCATGTGTGCAGGAACGAGGTAGCCCATGGCCGCCGAAGAGGGACTCTGCGTGACGAGTAGTCTCGTGAACCTGGGCGACATCGCCGACTATGTGGCCCAGCAGGCCACGGTGGCTGGCCTCGATGAAGAGTGCACCTTTGAGGTGCAGATGGCCGTCGACGAGGCGTGCACGAACTCGATCCAACACGCCTACCGGGGGCACGTGGACGGCGAGCTGCGCGTCTGCGCCTTTCGCGACGGGGAAGATTTTGTTGTCGAGATCACCGACTTTGGCGTGCCGTTCGACCCGCAGGCCGTGCCCGACCCGGACCTTACCGGGCCGTTGGAGGAGCGTTCGGTCGGGGGCCTGGGCGTGTACCTCATGCGCCGGCTGATGGATAGCGTAGAGTTCCGCGCGGACCCGGCCGCAGGCAACGTGGTGGTGATGCGCAAGTCGACGCGAGTTGGCCGCGCGTGAGCCACTCGCTGAACACTCCATCGCCAATGATGTTGACGCTGGTCGGGCGGCTGGATGCCTCCCACACTGCGGACCTGGACCGCCGCTTGCGCGAGATGTACGATGCGGGCGCCGTCGTGCTGACGGTGGACCTGAGCGCCGTGACCTATGTCTCCAGCAGCGTGCTGCGCGCCCTGCTGCTCGCCAACCGCCGGCAGCAACAGCGGGGCGGTAGCGTGCGCCTTTTGCACGTGGCTCCCCGCATCATGCGCATCCTGACGATGTGCGGCTTTGATC
Organism: Chloroflexota bacterium; assembly: GCA_012513725.1. GTDB lineage: Bacteria > Chloroflexota > Anaerolineae > UBA1429 > UBA1429 > JAAZBQ01. The sequence goes on along the minus strand of JAAZBQ010000554.1, from coordinate 3,182 downwards.
GCATTCTGGATGTCACACCGGCACAGGGAACCGAGAGAACACACTGATCGTGCTCAAGCAGGCCAACCCCGCTACCACCCGCAGGGACCACCACGCCCTCGCCACTGCCTACCACGTGCTGGTAGGCTTGTTTGGCTGGGGGGTGTTGCTGTACCTGGCCTTCACCTCGCACACCCTGCCGAACTGGCTGGACGTAGCAGCCTTTGCCCTGCTCTCCATTGGCGTCAAGAGCCTGGGTTTCCGCGTCGTGCGGAACGTCACCCACAGCCTGGTGGGCATCGTGGACCTGGCCGCGCTGTTCAGCCTGGGGCTGCTTGGCGGGGCGGTGGTGACGTTCGTCTCCAGCACGGTGTGCCGCCTGGTGAACACGGAGCACGGGCCGTCGTGGGGATTTCCTAACCGCTGGGAACCGGTCGTGTTCGTCGGCGGGCTGAACGTGCTCACCCTGGCGGCGGCCGGGTGGCTGTACGAGAGCACCGGCGGCGCGGTGCCCCTGGCCATCGCCTCCTGGCGGGGGCTCTGGCCGGTGCTGGCCGCCAGCGCGACGCATTTCGCCCTGGACCACGTCTTCTGGGTCGGCTCCATCTACTCTCTGGAGGGCCGCAGCGGCCTATCGCACTTTGTGGGCGACATCCTGCCCTACTCCCTCCTGGTGGAGTTGCTGCCCCTGCCGCTATCAGCCGTCATCAGCGCCACCCGCCAGAGCAGCGGGCCGCTGTTCATGCTGCTCGGCGTCACCATCCTCGGCATCGGGTACGTCCTTCAGACGTTGGTGATCTCGCTGAGCCGAGAGCGCCGGCACCTGCGCGAGCACCGCACGATCACCGAATTGGGACAGGGGCTGCTGAGCGCCCAACTGGACGTGGGCACCCTGTGCGAACTGATCCACCAGAGCGCCACGCGCATGGTGTCGGCGCCGGTCTTTGCCCTGCAACTGGCCGAGAGCGACGGCCACCAGGCGGTGGCCGTCTGCACCATGCCGCACCTGGAGATGCGCATCGACGACGGAAGCCTCGGGCGCGACACGTATCGGGCCGTCGCCGAGGCGCGCCAGGCCGTCGTGGTGCCCGATTTCCACCTGAGCCGCCTGCAGCCGCTGCGCCTGGGCCCGCCGGCGCGGAGTGGCCTGTACGTGCCGATCATCCGCGGCGACGAGCTGTTCGGCGTTATCTCGCTCCAGAGCCCGGACAAGGAAGCCTTTACCCACGAGGACCGCGAGGCCATCGAACTCCTCGCCTCCCAGGCGGCCATGGGGTTGGAGACCACGCGCCTCTACCGCCAGGAGCGGCAGCGGTCCGCCCAGCTACTGGCCATCGCCGAGGTCACTCGCAAGGTGGCGGCGATCCAGTCGCTGCCGGAGCTGTTCGCCGACACCGCGCACCTGGTCGCCGATACCTTTGCCTACTATCACGTCTCGATCCTCACCGTGCACGCCGAGACCCAGCAGATCCGCTTCCAGGCCGCCTCGAGCCCCCACATCCAGGAGCGGGGAATCCGCGTGTCCTGGGGAGAAGGGGTGATCGGCCACGTCGCCCGGACGGCGGAGACCCTCCTGGTGAACGACGTCTCGGAGGACGCGCGGTTCCGCGCCGACGACGCCCTCCCCGAGACCCGCTCGGAGATCGCCGTGCCGCTGATCGTCGAGGACCGCATCGTAGGGGTGCTGGACGTCCAGAGCAACCAGACGAACGCCTTTGGCGAGAACGACCGGTTCGTGCTGGAGACCCTCGGCGCCCAGATCGCCATCGCCATCGAGGACAACCGCCTCTATCTGGCGCAGCAGGAGCAGGCCTGGGTCTCCACCGCCCTGCAGCAGGCCGCCGAGGCGGTGGTGGCCAACCCTGCCGCGCCGGAGGACGTGCTGGACGCCGTGGCCCGGCTGACGCTGATGCTCACGGGCGTAGACCGCTGCGCCATCTTTGTCTGGCTGGCGGAGGAGAACGCCTTTACCGCCATCGCCAGCGAGGGCTGGGGCCAGGCGCAGACGGCCACCCTGCGAGGCACCACATTCTCCGCCGGCAGCGTGCCCCTCCTGGAGCGGCTGCGCGCCGAGCGGCAGGTGGTCCATTCGGTGTCCGACGAGCTGTTGGCCTTTCTGCCGGCGCCCCTCGGAGAGAACAGCCAGCGGGGCATGCTGATCGGCCTGCCCCTGCACACCAAGGGGGAGTTTGTCGGCGCGATGCTCGTCGAGGAGTTTGACGCCGACGGGCCGCCGCCCGAGCACCGCATGACCATTCTCACGGGGATCGCCAGCCACGCGGCCTTGGGCCTCGACAACGCCCGACTGTACACCTCCCAACGGGAGGAGGCCTGGGTCTCCACCGCGCTCCTGCAGGTGGCCAACTCGATCACCACCACCCTGGACCTGCCCGAGACGGCGAACACCGTCGCCCGCCTGGTGCCCATGCTGGTGGGCGTACGGTGGTGCGCGGTGCTCTTGTGGGACGAGGAGCGCCGCTGCATCGCGGCGCGCCACGGCTATGGGCTGCCCCCCGAGGCCCTCGACGCCCTCCTCCAGGGCGCCCCCGAGATGGTGGAGGACCTCCTGGACGCCGACGAGCCGAGGATCGTGGCGGACCTCGCGGCGGCGGGTTGGCTGCCCGGCGACGGGGCCAGCGACTCGGCCCACGATAGCGGCGCCGCAGTGCCCATGCGGGCGCGGGCCAAGCGCCTGGGCCTTCTAATGGCCGGCCAGCGCCCCCAGGAAGGGCTCGTGGGGCGCGCCCTCAGCATCCTGTCGGGCGTCGCCAACCAGGCGGCCATGGCCGTCGAGGCCGCCCAGCTGTACGAGCAGACCCTTGTCCAGCAGCGCCTGGAACGGGAGATCGAGCTGGCCCGGGAGATCCAGACGACCTTCCTCCCCGACACCACTCCGATGCTGGAGGGTTGGCGGGTGGCCATCGAGTGGCGGGCGGCCCGCGGCGTCGGCGGGGACTATTACGACTTTATCCCCCTGGAGGACGGCCGCTGGGGGTTGCTCATCGCGGACGTCTCGGACAAGGGGGTGGGGGCGGCGCTCTACATGGCCCTCTCGCGCACGGTGATCCGCGCCGCCGCGCTGGACGCCCGGGGCCCCGCAGAGACCCTGGAGCGGGCCAACCGCGTCCTGGTCGGCGACAACCGCTCGGGGATGTTTGTCACCCTGTTCTACGCCGTGCTAGACCCGCAGACCGGCGCGCTGT
>JAAZBQ010000553.1 GCA_012513725.1 Chloroflexota bacterium | reverse complement strand
CGGGCCAGGCGGTCCAGGATCTCCCGGCGGCGCCTGGCGGCGGGGCCGTCATCGCCGGGCAACGTCACCATCTCCTCCAGCCCGAACTCCTGGACCACGTCGGCCAACTGGCGCTGCAACGCGCAGTAGGATGCTTCGAGTTCCCGGGCCCTCTGCAAGAGACGCGCCTCGTCCTCCGTCATCATCCCTCCCGTCGGGCGCGCTAGCGCGACCGTTCGCGTGGTTCATCCCCGCGCAGGCGGGCCAGGGCCTCGGCGGCGCCGGCCGCGTCGATCTCTCCGCTATCCAGCTGATCCAGGATCTCGCGGCGTCGCTCGGCGCGGGCCTCCTCGTCCTCGGCCGGCGGCGTGGCGTCCTCGAACCCCATCTCGCGGATCACGTCGCCGAGCTGGTTGCGCAGCGCCCAATACGACTCGCCCAGTTCGCGCTCCATCTCCTTCAGGTTGCCGCGATAGCGCACGAACGATTCGACAAAGTGCTGACTCTCCTCCGACAGCCGGCAAAAGGGGCAGGGTTCGTACCGCGCCAGGATCACCGTCTCGCAGCTGGTGCAGGAGAGACGGGTAGCCTCCATCTTGCCGCCACAGTTTGGACACTTGACCAACATCTTGCGCATCGGCGCCCTCCTTGTAGTCACTATGCCCACATCATAGCAAAGATTTTGGCGCATGTCAATACCTTTGCGCGGGATCATGGTGACGCGCCCAAATCCTTTGATGATGCACGGCAACCCACAACGCCTGGCCCGGGAGTCCGTCACAGAACTCCCGACAGGCCACTTCTATGGGCTGCGGCAGTCAGCCCAAGTACCCTTGGGCCTGCCGCTTGTCGGGCTGCACCACATCACGGGCAGGTAACGGCAGACTACCCTCCTTTGTTGGCCGGCCAAGAGGCGAGGGCAGCCCTCTCTCCGATGGCATGTGCCTTCCCCAGCACGCAAGGCGGCAGCCAGGCTGCCGCAGCCCATAGAGGAGGAGCCTGGCCCACGGGCTTGACGCAACGGCCCGGCCGGCGGATAATCCAGGCGGATCATCCGGGCGGATCATCCGCATGCTGGAAAGCGCTGGCCTACGCGCGCCCGACTCTACCGCACGCCGACTTTTGGCCACCTCATCGCAGACCGCCGGGCGCTCATGCGAGGAGGATGGGGATGTCGTTAGCGCAAGTTCGCATTGTGCGGCGGTTGGTCGAGGAGTGCTGGAGCGGTGGCAACCTGGACGCGGTGGAGGAGCTGTTCGCGCCCGACTGTGTCACCCACACCATGTTTCGCGAGCACCCGATCCTGCACGGGCGGGACGAGCAGCGCCAGGCCATCCGATCGCTGCACGCCACCTTTGCCGACCTGGCCTTCACAGTGGAGGAGTGCTTGGCCGGCTCTACGGAAACGGGCGAGGCGCAGGTGGTCTGCCGGTGGAGCGCCTCGGGCACCCATACCCGCTCATATCTGAACGTGCCACCCACCGGAAGGCGCGTCACGTGGGCGGGGGCCACGGTCTACCGGTTCCAGGGCGACCGCATCGCCGAGGATTGGTGGTACCTCGATCGCTACTTGATCTTCCAGCAACTCGTCGACCACGCCGCCGCTCAGGCCAACGCCTGAGTCCGCTCAGGCCAACGCCCGAGTCCGCTCGGGCGAGTACCTGAGTCCGCTCAGGCCAACGCCCGAGTCCGCTTGGGCGAGTACCTGAGTCTGCTCAGGCCAACGCCTGAGTCCGCTCAGGCCAACGCCTGAGTCT
>JAAZBQ010000552.1 GCA_012513725.1 Chloroflexota bacterium | reverse complement strand
GGGGCTCGTGGTGGTGGTGGCCGTCGGGGCGGTGGCCCTGGCGGTGAACGCCTCGGCCAGCCGGCACCTGGAGGACTATGTCACCGAGGGGATGCGCGGCCGCGCCGCGGCGCTGGCGCCCACCCTGGAGAGCTACTATGCCGCGCAAGGTTCCTGGAGCGGCATCGCCCAGTACCTGATGCCGGGACCCATGATGGGCCGCGGTATGGGCGCCATGCGCATGCACGGCAACCCCCTGACCAGCCTCGGGGGGATCGTCCTGGCCGACGCCGACGGGCACGTACTGCTGGATTCCACCACGAACGGTGACCTGGATGCCCTGTCGCCCCGGGCCCTGGAGGTCGCCGAGCCGCTGACTGTGGGGGACGAGGTGGTGGGCTATGTGATGATAGGCAGCGGGCCCCAGGAGGCCCTCCTGGAGGAGAACCTGGGCCGCTCCATCCTGTACGCCGGGCTGGCCGCGGGAGCGGTAGCCATCGCCCTGGGGTTCGTTCTCACCCGCACCGTGGTCCAGCCGCTGCAGGTGGTAGCCGAGGGCGCCCGGCGCATCGGGCGGGGCGATCTGGATCACCGCGTGGCGGTGACTGCTCGCGACGAGATCGGTGACCTGGCCCGGCAGTTCAACGAGATGGCCGCGGCACTCGAGCGCCAGGAGCAGTCGCGGCAGGCGCTGACCGCCGATGTGGCCCACGAGCTCCGCACGCCCCTGGCCGTCATCCGCGCCCAGGTGGAGGCGCTGCAGGACGGCGTCTTTGAGTTCTCGCCCGAGTCGGTGGCCCCCATCCACGACCAGGTCTTGCTCCTCGGCCGGCTGGTGGACGACCTGCGCACCCTGGCGCTGGCCGAGGCGGGCCAGTTGCCCCTGGAGTGCGCCGAGACGGATCCCGCCGCCCTGGCCGAACGGGTGGCGGCTGCCTTTGGGCCCCGCGCCCGGGATGTCGGCGTCGACCTGGGCGTCGACGCTCCGGCGGACCTGCCACCCCTGCACGCCGACGCCCAGCGGCTGGAGCAGATCTTGGGCAACCTGCTGGCGAACGCCATCCGCCACACGCCCGCCGGCGGGCGCGTGCACCTGCGGGTGGCCGACGAGGGACAGCGGCTGGCCTTCCGCGTCGAGGACTCGGGCTCGGGGATCCCGCCGGACGAGTTGCCCCGTATCTTTGACCGCTTTTACCGGGCCGATCCTGCCCGGGCCAACGCGAACGGTAGCACCGGTCTGGGCCTCTCCATCGCCAAAAAGCTGGTCGAGGCTCACGGCGGCGAGATCACCGTGGAGAGCGTTGTGGGCGCCGGCAGCACGTTCACCGTGCGGCTGCCCAAGGCCTAGCGAGATTCCTCGTCCCCCGCAAACAGGTCCACGTACTCTTCGCGCACCACGTCCTCGGGCGAGATGCCGAACATGGCCAGCAACTCGCCGATGAGCCCCGCCTTGCGCAGGGCGTCCTGCTGCGACCAGGTGCGGCTCTTGATCTCCACAAAGGCCTCGCCCTCCGGCGGGCCCAAGGGCCGGTCGAGGTTCACTGCAAAGTCCAGCCCCTGGTAGCGGATGTGGTAGCGCTCGCGGTGCTTGCCCACCTCGATGACCCGCTCCGGCGAAAAGTACTCGCGGTAGAAGCGCAGCGAGCGGTCGGCCGGCGCGGTAAAGCGCGAGCGGCTGAGCACCACGCTGTTCTCGTACACCGCCTCTTTGGATGGGCCGGTGAGGGTCAGCGAGTAGATGGGGTACACCCGGTCCTCGGCTCCCACCACGTTGTCCTCCCGGTAGCGGAGGCGCCCCTGGCCGGGATCGGCAAAGACGAAATACGTGTCGTACTGGTCGCGGGAGGTGTGCCGGGTGATCCTGAGCACGGGGTGGGCGAGCCCGGCGCGGAAGGCCTCCTCGTCGCGCAGCCGCCCCTTGCCCTGCACCTCGAACATTTCCTGCTGCTCCAGGCCGCCGATGGAGACCAGCTTGTCCAGGATGCTCTTTTCGTGGGCCAGGAAGAACTTGTTGATGCGCCGGGCGAGGTTGCGGGCCTGTTCCAGGACGTGGGCCTCGTTCAGCACCAGGAGATCGCCCTCGTCCACCATGTGCTTGCCGTTCACCAGGACGTGGTGCACGTCGGAGGCCTGGGCGGTGTAGACCAGCCGCGAGTAGACGTTCTCGCCGGTGGTCTCATAGTGAGGCAGGTTGTGCAGCCGCTCGGTGCTCACCGTGATGATGTCGGCGCGCTTGCCGGGCTCCAGTGAGCCGATGAGGTGGTCCAGGTGCAACGCCCGGGCGCCATAGATGGTGGCCATGGCCACCGCCTCCTGGGCGGGCACCACCACCGGGCTGCGGGTCACCCCTTTGGGCAGGAGCGCGGCCAACCGTACCTCCTCGAACATGTTCAGGTCGTTGTTCGAGGCGGCGCCGTCGGTGCCCACCCCCACGGCCACGCCCGTCGCCAGCATCTCGGCCACCGGCGCGATGCCGCTGGCCAGCTTCAGGTTGCTGGTGGGGTTGTGCGCCACGCCCGTGCCCCGCTCGGCGAGGATGTGGATCTCCTCCGAGTTCACGTGGACGCAGTGGGCCGCCGTCACCTTGGAGTCCAACACGCCCATCTCCTCCAGCCAGCGTGTCGGGCGCATGTTGGTCTGCTCCAGCCAGGCCTCCACCTCATCGGCGGTCTCGGAGACGTGGATGAGCTGCGGAACGTCGTGCTCCCGGGCGAGGGCCGTCGTCTGCTGGAGGATTTCGGCGGTGCACATGTAGAGGGAGTGGGGCGCCGGGGCGGCGACGATCAGCTCGTGACCCTTCCACCGCCCGACAAAGTCGGCGACGTACTGGAGGCTCTCCTCGTAGGTGAGGGCGTCGGGGGTGGGGAACTTCATGACCGTCTCGCCGCAGATCCCCCGCATGCCGGCCTCCGCGGCGGCCCAGGCGACCTCTTCCTCGTAATAATACATGTCGGCAAAGCAGGTGGTGCCGCCCCGGAGCATCTCGGCGCAGGCCAGGGTGGCGCCCAGGAAGCAGAACTCGGGGTTCACGAACTCGCGCTCCACGGGGAGGATATAGCCGTGCAGCCAGACGTCCAACCGCAGGTCGTCGGCCAGCCCCCGGAGGATGCTCATCGGAAGGTGGGTGTGGGTGTTGATGATCCCGGGCATCACCACCTGCTGACGGCAGTCCACCACGCACTCGGCCGCGTAGCGGGCGCGCATCTCCTCGGCGGGCCCCACCGCCACGATGGCGTTCCCGCGGATGGCCACGCCGCCGGGATCCAGCACCCGCCGGTCCGCGTCCATCGTCACCACGAGGCCGGAATCCAGGAGGATGTCGACCGTCTCTTGCGCCGGGGTGGGTGGCTTGACCATGCTCTTCCGTCATCCCTTCTGCCGCCCGCAGCGGGCGACGTTGCGCGCTGTCGCGAGGACGTGGTCGGCCGAGATAAGGAAAAGCGCAGCCTTGCGGGCTGCGCTGGGGAGCGGCGGCCGTCAGGCGCGCTGGGCGCCGTGCGCCTCGGGCAGCGATTGTCCGCTCGCGTACAACTGGTTCTTGATCTCCAGCACCTGCCGACGCATGGCGTCGTCCTTTTCAAAGAGGGCGGTGATCTTGCTACAGCCGTGCATCACGGTGGTGTGGTCGCGGCCGCCGATGGCGTCGCCGATCTGGGGCAGCGACATTGGCGTCAGGTCGCGGGCCAGGTACATGGCCACCTGCCGGGCGATGGCCACGTCGCGGGTGCGGCGCTTGCCGACCAACTCTTCGACGGCCACGCCAAAGTACTCGCCGACCTGCCCGAGGATGTGCTCGATGGTGACGTCGGCCGCGGGCCGCTGCATGCCGCCCAGCGCCCGCTGGGCCGTCTCCACGGTGAACGCATAGCCCATGGTGCGCGCCAGGGCCATCACCCGGTTCAGGGCGCCCTCCAGCTCGCGGATGTTGCTCTGCACTTCCTGGGCGATGTACTCGACGACCTCTACGGGCAGTTGCACCCGGAGGACCTCCGCTTTGGCGGCCAGGATGGCCATGCGCGTCTCCAGGTCGGGGAACTGGACGTCGGCCGTCAGCCCCCACTCGAACCGGGAGCGCAGCCGCTCCTCGAGCCCCACAAAGGCCTTGGGCGGCCGGTCGGAGGAGAGGACGATCTGGCGGTTATCCTGGTACAGGTCGTTAAAGGTGTGAAAGAACTCTTCCTGGGTGCGTTCCTTGCCGATCAGGAACTGCACGTCGTCGAGGAGCAGGACGTCGATGGTGCGGTACTTGGCGCGGAACTCTTCCGTCGTCCGGGTCCGAATGGAGTTGATCAGCTCGTTCGCAAAGGTCTCCGCGCTCACGTACAGGGTGCGGTGTTGGTCCTGGGCCACCCGGTTGCCCACCGCGTGGAGAAGGTGGGTCTTGCCCAGGCCCACGCCCCCGTAGATGAACAGGGGGTTGTACGCCTGGCCGGGGTTCTCGGCCACGGCCAGGGAACCGGCATGCGCCAGGCGGTTGGACTGCCCGACGATAAAGTTCGCAAAGGTGTAGCGCGGATTCAGGCGCGCGTTCTCCCCCTCGCCGAACCCCGGCGCCGGAGCGGCGTGCGTCGGGGCAGAGGGCGCCGGCGCGGCGGCGGGGCGCGGTCCGTCCAGTATCTCGACCGCCTCGGGATCCTTGGCCGAGCCGCCGTTGCGCCGGACGATGAACCGCACGGAGACGGTGCGCCCCGCCACCTCGGTGACGGTGCGCTGGATCACGGCGTACAGGCGGTTTTCCAGCCAGTCCTTGGCATAGGCCGAGTGCACACCCACCACCAGCACCCCGTCCTCGTACGAGATGCTCTGCGCCTGGCGGACCCAGGTATCGTAGGCGGGCTTTTCCAGTTGCAGTTGCAGACGCCCGAGGGCCGCCTGCCATAGTTGGTGTGCGTCCATGATCGACACTCCGTAGGGAATCGCGCGGTCACGTTGAACGAGTGCGTGCGCCGACCGACCTCGCGTTGCGCGGTAGGAGACTGGGACAGGTCGGCTGAAATGCACCAGGTCGATCGGTGCGGACAGAACGGATCCTGGCGTTAGTGGCAGGGGTGTAACATGCCGTCACTCACGGCTGCTCCATTCTAGCATCCGCATTCCCCGTTGGCAAGGGCATCGGCCGCTGGGTATTGGGTTCCAGCGCAGAGCAGAAGGGCGGGGGCCTCGGAACGCCGCGGGCGCCGGCTCCTTGTGGCCGTGCTGGATGCACGAGCCTGGGGGGAGCGGCGCCCGTCGTGTGGCGTTCTGCCCGGTGCCCGCCGAGGGAGGTGCGGCCCTGCCCCTAACCCATCGCCGCGATGATGGCGTCGGCCATTTCGCGGGTGCCCACCGCGGTGGGGTCGTCGCGGTGCGGCTTGAGGTCGTAGGTCACCTGCTGGCCCCGGCGGATCACCTCAGCCACGGCGCGCTCGACGCGCTCGGCGGCGTCCGCCTCGCCGAGGAAGCGCAGCATGAGCGCCCCGCTGCGGATGGTGGCCGTGGGGTTCACCTTGTTCTGCCCGGTGTACTTGGGCGCCGAGCCGTGGACCGGCTCGAACACGGCGATCCCGTCGCCCATGTTGGCGCCGGGCGTCACGCCGAGGCCGCCCACCAGCCCAGAGCACAGGTCGCTGACGATGTCGCCGAACAGGTTGGTGAGCACCAGCACGTCGTACTCGTGGGGCCGCTGCACGAGCTGCATGCAGAGGTTGTCCACGATGCGGTCGTTAAAGGCGATCTCCGGGTACTCGGCGGCCACCGCCTCCGCCGTGCGCATGAACAGCCCGTCGGTGATCTTCAAGATGTTGCCCTTGTGGACGGCGGTCACCTGCTTGCGGCCGTTGGCCCGGGCGTACTCGAACGCATAGCGCACCACCCGCTCGGAGGCCTTGCGGGTGATGATCCGCACTGCCTCGGCGGCTTCGCCGGGAATCACGTCGTGCTCGATCCCCACGTACATCCCCTCGGTGTTCTCGCGGACGACGACCAGGTCCACGTCCTCGTAGCGCGAGGCGACGCCGGGCACCGACTTGGCCGGGCGCACGTTGGCGTACAGGTCCAGGGCCTTGCGGATCGACACGTTCACGCTGCGAAAGCCCTTGCCCACCGGGGTGGTGATGGGGCCCTTGATCCCCACCCGGTTGCGGCGGATCGACTCCAGGACGTGGTCGGGCAGCGGCGTGCCGTACTGAGCGATGACCTTCTCGCCCGCCTCTTGCACGTCCCAGTCGATGCGGACGCCCGTCGCGTCGACGACGCGGCGCATGGCCTCGGACACTTCCGGCCCGATGCCATCCCCGGGGATCAGGGTCACGGTGTAGCTCATCTCGGTCTCCTTGTGTGCAATGGGTTGTCGGGCCAAGCCTCAGGCCTGGGCCTTGATGAGGTTCAGGACCCCCCCGGCCAGAACGGCGTCCACCTGGCGCGCCGAGAGGTCGTAGGTGGCCTGGAACGCGTACCCCTGCGTCTCGTTCGTCACGGTGAGGGGCTGGCCCTCCCGTAGGGCCTCGCGCACCCCCACGATGCGCAGGCGGTCGCCCTGGGCCAGCCGGTCGTAATCCGCGGCGTCGGCGAACTCGAGCGGCAGGATGCCGACGTTCACCAGGTTGGCCTTGTGGATGCGGGCAAAGCTCTTGACGATGACGGCCTCCACCCCGAGGTACATGGGCACCAGGGCCGCGTGCTCGCGGCTGGAGCCCTGGCCATAGTTCTCGCCGCCCACCAGGATGCCGCCGCCGGCCTGCCGGGCGCGCTCGGGGAAGGTGGGATCCACCCGCTGGAAGCAAAAGTCGCTCATCGCCGGGATATTGGAGCGCAGGGGCAGGATCTGGGCGCCGGCCGGCATGATGTGGTCCGTGGTGATATTGTCGCCGGTCACCAGTAGCACCTCGCCGGCGATCTCCCCCTCCAGGGGACCGCGGGTGGGCAGGGGCTGGATGTTCGGCCCGCGGACGATCTCGATCTCCGCGCCGTCGGCCGGCGGCCGCACGATCATGTTGTCGTCCGCCTGGAACGAGGCGGGGGTCTCGGTGACCGGGGCCGCGCCGAGGTCCCGGGGGTCGGTGATCACGCCGGTGAGCGCGCAGGCGGCGCAGGTCTCGGTGCCCGCCAGGTAGACCTGGGCGTCATCGGTGCCGCTGCGCCCCTTGAAATTGCGGTTGAAGGAGCGCACCGAGACGGCGCCCGAGGCGGGGGCCTGGCCCATGCCGATGCAGGGCCCACAGCCCGGATCCATCACCCGGGCGCCGGCGGCGATCAGATCGCCCAGGGCGCCGGAGCGGGCCACCGTGGTGAGCACCTGCTTGGAGCCGGGGTTGATGGTGAGCGAGACGTCGGGGGCCACCGTCTTGCCCCGCAGCATGGCCGCCACCGTCTCCAGATCGCGGATGGAGGAGTTCGTGCACGAGCCGATGCACACCTGCTGCACCGGGGTCCCGGCCAGCTCCGCCACGGGATGGACGGCGTCGGGGCTGAACGGCGCCGCCATGAGGGGCACCAGCGCGCCGAGGTCGATCTCGACGGTCTCGTCGTAGGTGGCGTCGGGGTCGGCGGCCAGGGGCTGCCAGTCCTCCACACGGCCCTGGGCGGCGAGGTACTCGCGCGTCACATCGTCGGAGGGGAATATGCTGCTGGTGGCGCCCAACTCGGCGCCCATGTTGGTGATCGAGGCCCGCTCCGGGACGCTGAGGCAGGCGACCCCCGGGCCGGTGTACTCGATGACCTTGCCCACGCCGCCCTTGACCGTCAGCCGCCGCAGCATCTCCAGGATGACGTCCTTGGCCGACACCCAGGGCGACAACTTGCCGGTGAGGAGCACGCGCACCACCCGGGGCATCGGCACGTAGAACGGGGCCCCGGCCATGGCGATGGCCACATCCAGCCCGCCCGCACCGATGGCCAGCGAACCCAGGCCGCCGGACGTGGGGGTGTGGCTATCGGCGCCCAACAGCGTGGCGCCCGGCTTGCCAAAGCGCTCCAGGTGCACCTGGTGGCAGATGCCGTTGCCCGGGCGCGAGAACAGGATGCCGTACTTGGCCGCGACGCTCTGGAGGTAGCGGTGGTCGTCGGCGTTGCGGAAATCGGTCTGCAGCATGTTGTGGTCCACATAGCTGACCGAGAGATCCGTCTTGACCCGGGGTAGGTCCATGGCCTCGAACTGCAGGTAGGTCATCGTGCCGGTGGCATCCTGGGTCAGCGTCTGATCGATGCGCAGGCCGATCTCGGCGCCGGGGGTCATCTCGCCGGAGGCCAGGTGCGCCCGGATGATCTTGTAGGTAAGGCTGTCTCCCATGGTTCTCCTTCTGTGGCTGGAATCGGGCCGGGCCGGACGGAGGCCTGTGGCGCGGGGGGTGGATACGTCTGCGCCGCAGCCGCGCTCGGGCGGGGTGGGGGCGCAGCGTGCCCAGCTGCCGCGACCAAGACAGGGTCAACCGCCGACGTCACTGTCGCAGGCGAAAGGCATAGGCTGCGCGACGCACAGGCTGCGCGTTGCGCCGCCCGAGTATGCCCGTTTCAGGGGGCAAAGGCAAATCGCTTCCGGTCGGAGGCTAGGTCGTGCGGCCGATGATCCCGTCGAACCACTCGCTCACCCGCTCGACGCGCACCTGCAGGAGCTCGTGGGAGGCGTCGTCGGCGCGTCGCCAGGCCGAGAGGCCCACGGCGATCCCGACGATGGCCGCCAGGATGCTGCCGCCGATCCAGAGGGTCAGGAAGGGATCGGCATCGGTCTGCCGGGCCAGGCCCGACGTCCAGCCATCCAGCACGGCGTTCCACTCCTCGGTGGTGGGGGAGATATCCACCACGGGCCCGCCGTGGAACGCCTGCGGTGGCGCCGAGAGGGTGGCCACCACGATGGCCACCACGAGGACCAGCATGGGCACCCCGATGTCCCAGGGCAGCCACTGCCAGGAGGCGGGCTCCCGCCGGGGTGCAGCGGCCACCTCGTCTACGATCCGGGCGGCCAGCGCCGGGGGCGCAGCCGGCTGCGGGTAGGCGTGGAGGGCGTCCTCTACGTGGCGCAGGCGCTCCAGGAGGTCGGCGCACGCGGCGCACGTCACCAGGTGCTCGCGCAGGTACGCGGTGGCCGGCGTGGCGGGCTCGCCATCGGCAACGAACTCTGGGAGGCGTTCCTGGCAGTGCTCACAAGACAGCATTCGTCTTCTCCGACTCTTGGCTCAACCGCTGGGCCAGCGCGCGACGGGCACGGTTCAGGTGGGCCTTGACGGTGCCCAAGGGCACCAGGAGTACATCGGCGATCTCGGCATAGGATAGCTGTTGCCGGTAAAACAGCGTGATCACCAGGCGATAGTTCGGCGGCAACTGATCCACCAGCGACCAGAGGAACTCTTGCCGCTCGCGGCGCACGGTGGCGGCCAGGGGGTCGATCCCCGGCGACGGCAGGCGCTCCAGGGCGCCATCGTCCTCTACCCGGTTCAGCAGCGCGCGAAGCTGCCGCCGACGGTTCAGGCACGTGTTCACCGTGATGCGGTACAGCCACGTGCCGAACGCCGACTCGCCCCGGAAGGAGGACAGCGACCGCCACACCCGCAGGTAGACCTCCTGGGCCATGTCCTGGGCTTCCTGTGGGTTGCCCAGCACTCCATAGGCGATGTTGTAGACCCCTTGCTCGGTCTCTCGGACGAGGTCGGCAAAGGCCAGCACATCGCCCTGGCGCGCACGGCGCAGGACGTCCTCGGGGGGCTCGTTCATGTGGGGGCTCCCGGAACAGGGCTCAGCATCGGGCCTCGCGCCCGCCTAATTCCGGTGGAACTGCTCGGATGGCTGTTCGTCGCCCGTGCGCCGGGTGTCGAACGTCTCCGAGTCGCCCCCGTCCCCATCCTCCTCAGCGCCCTCTGGCGCTTCCCGGGCTCCCCCGGCGCCCAGGGTCAAAAAGTAGATGAGCACCATCCCCAGACCCACGAACAGCGGGAGGAGCCCGCCGAGGAGCCATACCCCCCGCCCGAGCGTCGAGAGGCCCAGGAAGAGGGCCAGACCGCTCGTCGCGGTGATGACGCCGCCCCACAGGACGCCGCGGCTCCCGCGGCGCATCCGCTCCGCCTCGCGGGTAAGGTCCTCCAGGGAGAATCCCAGCCGGGCCAGCGCCACCCGCTCCTTGTAGGTGATGTAGCGGTTGATCGTGACGAACAACCCCACCAGGAACAGCAGGCCAATGGGGATCAGGATGATGTCCCAGGCCGTCAACATCGCGTGTACCTCCCGCGTCGTAGGCGGCGCGCCGTCGCGCACCACGCCCTCATCCCTTTGGACACCTCCGGAGCCCTGCGGGTTGCGCCGCCAAACGGCGCAAACTCATGTTCCTTCCTCCAGGAGGTTCATCGACACCGGCTCCCCGCCGTCGGTGGGCAGGAGCCAGGTCCACACTTGGTGCCCGCGCACCTCGCCCTCCCAGGAGCGTCCCAAGGCGTCCGACGTCACGACCACCCGCGTGGCCCGCCCCGCCGTCTCGAACCCGCGCACCAACAGGCCCTCGCCGTCCTCCGCGACCTTGGCCACCGCCAGGATCACGTTGGCGGGCTCCACCCGCAGGAGCGATCCTGGCGCTGCGGCCCCGTCGGCCGTCGCCTGGCCGGGGACGTGCCGGGCGATCAGGGGCTCGTGGAGCACCATATCCGCCCGGTCGGGCGAGGCCTCCTGCCATCCCCCCGCGTGGGGCAGCAGGCGGTAGCGCACCGTCTG
>JAAZBQ010000551.1 GCA_012513725.1 Chloroflexota bacterium | reverse complement strand
CCGAGCCAAGTCACTGAGCAGCGCAACAAAGGGATGGCGCCGTACTACGCGCTCACCTTCCTGGGGGCCAAGGCGCAGAAGTTGGGGCGGCGCAGGAAGATCCGCAAGGACCGGGTGAGCCTCCTGTTCCTGGCCCTCCGGGCCCTCCTGATGCCCTGGCTGCTGACCCACGGGCGCGCCATCCAGGCCCTTTTCCACTTCCGGTGGTCCCTCGGCTGCGAAACTGGGTAGGAGTCATCTCTTGCACCACCACCTGGGATACCGTCGGTAGCCCTGCACGTGTCCACCGGCCGAGAGTGCAGCCTGGTCACAGCATGCATGCAAGAACCAATCGTGGCCCCAGCCTCTCCGCCTTCCAGACGGACATCGTGCCCGGGCAGGTCTGAGAGTCGGGGCTGCCGGTAGGGGGAGCAACGGTCCCTACCCTGTCGGTGCCAGAGTCCACTGGCACCCCACGGCAATCTTGCGAAACCCAATCGCCAGGTAGAACGGCTGCCCCGAGCCCACCCGCGCCCGGGTGGCACCCAGCGCCGCCAGGCGGCGGACGCCCTCCAGCACCACCTCGCGGCCGAACCCGCGCCGGCGGTAGTGCATGTTCGTGGAGACGGGCTCGAAAAAGCCGATGCGGTTCGGCGCGTCGATCCAGGCGATGCAGGAGGAGACGTACTCGCCGTCCGGCCCCTCGGCGTAGAGGTCCAGGTCGGCGCGATAGTCGGGCGCCTGCTGCACCTGGCGGTACTGGTCGGGAGTGGTCCACTCGGCAGGATCGGGATGGTTGAACCCCAACCCCCCCGCCTTGCAGCGGCGGGCCCGGTCGCCCCCGTCGGCCATGGAGCGCACGCGGAACCCGTCTTCCAGCCGCGGTTCGGGGATGCCGATGGTGTCGATGGGGTACTCCGAGTCGTACCCGGGGTGCTCGGCGTCCGGCGTATAGCCCCGGCGGGCCAGGATTTCCCGCAGCGCGGCGTCGTGATCGTAGGCATAGACGCGCAGGACGCCGGTCGCGGGATCGCGGAGGGTCCCCTCGGCATAGTCGAGCATCGCCTCGAGGAGGTCTGGGTGCTCGGGGTGCCGCTCGATAAAGGCGTCGCCCGGGCGGGGATCCTCGACGTGGACCACGCCGGCCAGGTCCCCCGTCTCCGTCTCCCAGAGGCCCACGGCGCCATCCCAGGCGCGGATGTTGGCGTCGACGTCGCCGTCAAAGATGGAAGGATGATACCGCGACCAGTTCCAGCGCTCGATCCCCCAGTTCAGCAGCGGGTCGTGGGTCAGGTAGGTGGCGGAGAGGAAATCGCGGACGCGGAACCAGTCGCCCTCGGGCTCGTAGCGACGAAACCGGTAGTGGCTCGCCATGTGACCTCCTCGTGGTGCGCCAGCAGCCTGGCGTGCGCCAGCAGCCTGGCGTGCGCCATGAGACTACTCCGACCCCACCCGCGTGTCCACACGCTCCCCGGCGCTGGCGCTTGCCAGCCGCCACAGGCGGCGCTAGCATCCGCCGGACTGCCCATCCACACCCATTGCAGAGGAGACGCCATGCCCACCAAGCGGATCGCCGCCATCGCCACCGAGTACCGTCCCCGCTCCCATGCGGACGTCATCATCGGCAAGTTCCTCCGGGGGTTCCCCTGCGACGACGGGGTGCATGCCCCCCGGGTGGAGGTGACCTCGCTCTACCTGGACCAGGTGAATCCCACCGACATCGGTGTGGCCGCCGCTGCCGAGTTCGGCGTGCCGATCTACCCGTCCATCCGCAAGGCCCTGACCCTCGAGGAGGACGGCCTGGCGGTCGATGGCGTGCTGATCGTCGGCGAGCACGGCGACTATCCCTGGGACGAGTACGACCGGCACCTGTACCCGCGCCGCCACTTTTTTGAGCAGGTGGCCGGCGTGTTCGCCGAGAGCGGTCGCGCCGTGCCCGTGTTCACCGACAAGCATCTCGCCTACAACTGGCCCGACGCCCGCTGGATGTACGAGCGGGCTCGGTGCCTGGGGATCCCGCTGATGGCCGGGTCTTCGCTGCCGGTGGCCTGGCGGCGTCCCTGGTGCGAGCATCCCCTCGGCGCGCCGATCGAGGCGGCGGTGTCCATCGGCTATGCCGGGCTCGAGTCCTACGGCTTTCACGCCCTGGAGACCCTCCAGTGCATGGTCGAGCGCCGGACCGGCGGCGAGACGGGGGTGGCGGGGGTGCGCTGTGTCGAGGGGGAGGCGCTCTGGGATTGGCTGGACGCGCACCCCACCCACGCAGCGCTCGCCGAGGCGGCCGCTGGCGCCATCGGGGAGACGACCGGTCCCTGGGACAGGGTCCGCGAGATCGCCGAACACCCCGCGGCGTTCCTCGTGCAGTACCGGGACGGACTGACCGCCGCGACGCTGATGCTGAGCGGCTTTTGCGGCGCGTTCGCCTACGCCGCCCTGGTGGGCGGTGAGCAGGAGGCCTGCGAGTTCGTCCTGCAGGCGGGGGAGCCCCACGGGCATTTCT
>JAAZBQ010000550.1 GCA_012513725.1 Chloroflexota bacterium | reverse complement strand
GATCTATGCATTGGTGTCCTCTCGTTAGGCCTCATCTATCCTCGTCCCACTTGACATATTACCTCCCTACGTTATGATGAAAGGAGAAACACGGCGTACGCGGTGCACGCGGCGTACGCGGCGTACGCACTGCGCACGCACTGCGCACGCATTGCGCACGCATTGCGCACGCACCGCGACATCGAGGAGGTAAGGGCATGCGCCTGGCGTTGACGGCAGACACCAACGAGGGCCTGGCGAGCCGCATGGCCGCTCGCTATGACAACGCGCCCTTTTTCGTCCTGGTGGATATCGATCCCCAGGACCCTGCGCCGCGCCGGGTGCGCGGCGTGGAGAACCCCTGGTGGGGCGCCCACGCGGCGCCGGAGGTGGCCACCTTCTTGCCACCCATGCGGGTGTCGGTGGTGATCACGGGCTCCATCGCGCCTCGCGACGCCCGCTACCTCCAGGCCGCCGAGATCTACGCCGTGACGGGCGCCGCCGGCACCGTCAGCGACGGCGTGCGCGCCTTTTTGGCCGGCGAGCTGGACGGGGCCGAGGCCTGCCTGCAGGGGATGGAGCGCGAGGCGCTGGAATCCGCGGCCGGCATCGTCGACGCCAGCGACGCCGACCGCATCGGCCAGGACGCCGAGGACGTAGCGGACGAGATCGACGACATCACCGAGGAGTGGCACCGGCGTCGCCGCCGCTAGAGGCGCGGTGGGTGGCTATGTCAGGGCCCGATCGCCGGCCAGATGATTGACTCTGGCCGGCGCCGGGCGTATACTGCCGGCGTACGGTTCTGTAGTAAAGGGTGTTGGATGCACGCTGACCCAAGCAGTACCCAACTGGATAGGGGTAACGGTGCGACGCCGCTGAGGCGCACACCGATCTGGCCCCCGGGCTGATGACCGGCCTGGCGTGGGGCCAGGTCGCGTGTGGGCATTCGAGACGGCAGCGGGTCGTCACCAAGTTGGCGCGGCCCCTTCTCTTTTTCGGGCTTGTTAGCGGGCGCACCGCGAGAGGTGACCGAGTAGACATGAGTGCTGAGCCAGAGGACCAACCGGATAGTCGCTGCGTCCTGAGACGCAGTAGCACATCGCGCGGCGACGCGTCTGGCCACGTGTGGTCATGGGCAGCCATGTGGCGGGCGCCTATGGCGTGAGCCGACAGGCTTGCGGGACCTCCTGGCCCAGAGGCGCGGGCGACGGATCTGCCGCGTGATGTCGCCGAGATGGAGGTATGCCATGGAGTCCCATGTCCTGGATCGAACCCTCCTCCAGGTGCGCCAGCTCCTGGAGCACGACGATGTTCCCCGCGCCCTTCGCATCATCGAGTCGCTTCTCCCGCCCGACCAGGCGGATCTGTTCGTCGAACTCGATCCCGAGACGCAGGAAGCGCTCCTGCCGCAGCTGGAGGTCGCCGACGCGGCCGACATCCTCGAGGAGCTCTCCGACGAGGACGCCGCCGACCTCGCCTCTCGGCTGGATATGGACGAGTTGGCCGAGATCGTCGCCGAGATGGAGCCCGACAAGGCGGCCGACCTCCTCGGCGACCTCTCTCCGGCCCTGACCGAGGCCACCCTCAGCGTCCTGCACGAGGAGGCCGAGGACGTCCTGCCGCTCCTCCTCCACCCCGACGAGACGGCCGGCGGCCTGATGACCTCCGAGTACCTGGTGTTTCCCGAGGCGATGACCGCCGCTCGGGCGCTGGACGCCGTCAGGAACTGGACGCCCAAAGGGGAGCAGACGCCGTACCTCTACGTGGTGGGTGAGGGGGGGCGCCTGATCGGGGTGTTGAACCTCTTTGGGGCCCTACGCGCCCAGCCCGGCGAGCGCCTGGGCGCCCTGGCAAATCGCGACGTCCTCGCCGCCAACGTCCACGACGGGCAGGAGGAGGTGGCCCGCCTGATGGCCCGGTACGACCTGACGGCCGTGCCGGTGGTCGACGACGACTATCGCCTGGTGGGCGTCATCGACGTCGACGCGCTGGTGGATGTCCTCGAGGAGGAGGCGACCGAGGACGTCCAGCGCTTTGGTGGCAGCCAGCCCCTGAACCGGCCCTATCTCGAGGCCACCATCCCCGCCGCGGCGAGCAAGCGCATCGGCTGGCTGCTGCTCCTGTTCGTGACGGGTACCCTGACCGGGGCCGTGATGCGGATGTTCCAGTCGACGTTGGACCAGGTGATCGTCCTGGCGCTGTTCATCCCGCTCCTGATCGGTACCGGGGGGAACGCCGGTTCCCAGACCACCGCCACGGTGATGCGCGCCCTCGCGGTCGGCGACATCGACCTGGGCGACTCGGTGCGGGTGCTGTGGCTCGAGTTTCGCACGGCGCTCGTGCTGGGGCTGCTGCTATCGGTCGGCGGGTTTGTCACCGCGCTCCTGTACGGCTCCTCGCCCCTCGTGGCGGCGGTGGTGGCCTGTGCCATGCTCGGCATCGTGATCTGGGCTGACACCGTGGGTTCCCTCCTGCCGCTCCTGGCCGCGCGTGTGGGGGTGGATCCCGCCCTGGTCTCCGGACCCCTGATGAGCACCGTCGTGGATGCCACGGGTCTCATGATCTACTTTTCCATCGCCCGGGCGCTGCTCCTGCCGTGAGCGCCGGAGCGTTCCCCCCAGGAGGCAGCATGCTTCCCACCGAATCGGCCACGCGTGACGGGCGCCCGCTGGTGTTGCGACGGGCCACGGCTGAGGACGCCGAGGCGCTGGTCGCCGCTGTCGACGCGGTCTCCCGAGAGCGCGCCTACTTGCTCAGGAGCCGGTTCCACCAGCCCATCGAGGACGAACGCGAGTTCCTGGCGCGGGCTGCCGAGGAGGGGCGGCTCGTCCTCCTCGCCGATGTGGAGGGCCGGCTCGCCGGATGGGTGACGCTGGGCCGCCCCCGACAGGACTATCGCCGACACTGCGCGGAACTCGGCATCGGCGTCCTGGCGGAGTGGCGCGGGTTGGGTGTGGGCCGCGCGCTGATGGAGGTCGCCATCGCCTGGTCGGCGGCGCAGGGGCTCGAGCGGTTGGAGCTCGGCGTGCGTGCATCGAACCACCGGGCGCAACGCCTCTACGAGCGCCTGGGGTTCGTGGAGGAGGGGCGGGCCCGGCGCGCCGTCAAGGACGAGGACGGACGCTACGACGACGTGATCGCCATGGCCCGGTTCCTGTAGCGGCGGACGCCAGCGCCTCAGTCCTTCTCGACGACCTCCCGGGTCTCCTGGGCGTTGCGGATGGTCTCCAGGTAGCCGATTTGCGAGGAGATGACGTGCTCGAGCACCTGGCGGGGCGTCCACTCGCCGGGGGCCGGCGACTTGTCCAGGTCCTCGTCGCACAGGCCCACCATGGCGCCCATCCAGTAGCCATAGGCCTCCATCGCCTGGGCCAGGATGCGTTGGGGCATCGTCTGGGCGGCGCCGGCGGCCTCACGGGCCTCGATGAGTTGCGTGGTGTGCTCGCGGACATGGTCGCCAAAGCGCAAGAGGACCCGGCGCACCGTGTTCCAGCGCCACTGCTCCGTCTTGAACCGCATGTCGCTGCGCTCCAGGTCGGTCAGCGCGTCGAGCACCTGCTGCTGGGCGGCGGCCATCTGGGCGACATAATCCTGCACCTGCGTGTCGGCCATGCCGTGGCGCCTTTCCCCGGCCGTGGGCCGGATGCTATCCGAACAGGCCCGAGAAGAGATCGATGGATACCGAGCCGATGTGGGCGATGGCCAGCGCCTTGATCGTCTTGCCCAGCCAGCAGGGCAAGAGGAACTTCCACACCGGCATGTGCGACATGCCCGCCACGATGCCCGCCAGATCAAACAGCGGGTTGGGGATGGCCGAGAGGACGAATATCGTCAGCATCCCGTGGCTGGCCATGTACTGCTGGATCTTGCCGTACCGGCTCGTCTCCTCGACGACGGCGCTCCCCCCATAGCCGGCCAGGTAGCCGGTCAGCTCGCCGAGGGGTTCGCCGAGTCCGGCGACCAGCCCCACCAGGATGGGGTTCAGCACGCCGCCGCCGGCAAAGACCACCGCCAGGCTGGGAACCGGCAGCACCACCGTAGCGTTGCCCAGGAGGCTGATCAAGAACACGCCGAGGTAACCGTACCCGGAAAGGGCGGCCAGCTGGTCGCGGAAGGCGATGATCGCAATGGTGATGGCGAGGGAAGCGGCCACCGCCAGGATGCGCGAGCGGTTCTCGGAGGCAAACGCCTTCACCACACCCCCCAGGCCGGGTCGCTTGGCGCCATCCACCTGCGCCGGCACGCTGCAGTCATCCATGGGTCCTCTCTTCCGTCGCCGCTGACTCGCTCGCCGGATCGGCGAGAGCCGCCGACCGACCGCACTTGTGCGTTAGAACACGCTAGAGGCGGTCGCGTTGTGGGCAGCGGCCTCGCCATGCCAGGGCCCGCCGGACCACGGGCCCCAGTATACGTGCGCGAGCCTCGGGGGGCAACCATCCCCCCCTCTACCGCCTGCCCCAGCCCAAAGTGACCACCCCATCGCGGGGCGGCCTCTTCTGTGGATTGCGGCAGTCTTGCTGCCGCCTTGCGTGCGGGACGACGAACCTCTTGCCGGAGAGGACCCGCTCTAGGCTCTTGGCCTCCCATGAGAGAGGCCGGTCTGATGTCCTCAGGCCAGAGTGTAGTATAGCACGGAAAAGCGGCAGCAAGCCTGCCGCAGTCCATAAAAGACGAGTCCATCGCGGGGCGGCCCGCGCCCCCCTTCCATGGGCCTGCCGCAGCCCACACAAGACACCGCCCCTCGCCCCCCGTTCCTCGGGGCTGAGGGGTGTGGTATAATGCGTGGCAGTTCATCCATCGAGCACCACGTATGGCCCTGGAGAAGAGCATGGCACTTTGTTTGGAGCGGATCCGCTACCTGTTGATCGATATGGACGGCGTTCTCTATCGGGGAACGACGGGCCTGCCCGGCGGGCCCGAGCTCCTCGCGTTTCTGCGCGAGCGGGGCATTCGGTTCCTGCTGGTCACCAACAACTCGACGCTCACCCCCGCCGAGTTCGTCCGGCGTTTTGCCGGCATGGGCATCGAGGTCGACGAGGAGGAGATCATGACCTCCGGGGTGGCCACCGCCGCCTACCTGGAGACCTTGGCGCCCAAGGGCACCAAGGTGAACGTCGTCGGCGAGCCGGCCCTCTTGGAAGAGATCTCCAAGCGCGGCTATGTCATCGCCGGGCGCGACAGCCGCTACGTGATCTGCGGCTGGGACAAGGGGATAAGCTTTGAGAAGTTGCGCGTCGCCTGCCTGGCGATCCGCGACGGGGCCACGTTCATCGGCACCAACTCGGACAAGACCTACCCCCTGGAACAGGACATCATCCCCGGCGCCGGCAGCATTCTGGCCTCGCTCATCGCCGCCACCGACGTCGAACCCACGGTGGTGGGCAAGCCCGAGCCGATCATGGTGGAGCAGTCGATGCGCCTCCTGGGCGCCCGTCCCGAGGAGACGGCCATCCTGGGCGATCGCCTGGAGACCGACATCCTCGGCGGCGCCCGGGCCGGCATCGCCACCATCATGGTGCTGACCGGCATCTCCACCGCCGAGGAGGCGGCCGCGTACGAGGAGGCGCCCCCGGACGCCATCTATGACGACGTGCCCGTCCTGCTGGCGGCCTGGCGGGCGGCGCTGAACGGCGCCTCGGGCTGAGCGGCCGTCGCGCGGTCGGGGGGAACGCGCCACATCACGAACACACACCGGTCCCCGCGCCATGCGCGGCGCGGGGACCGGTGTGCGCTTGCCCTCCCGGGGCCGGCGTCTGGCGTGGGCTGCCTAGACGCCAAGTTCGACGGCGACGGCGTCTTCCGAGTTCACCTCCGCCTCTGCCTCCCGCGACTCGATCTTGAGCCGGAGGGCGGTACGCTGTGCGTCCGCCGGGCCGACCGTGACAAAGCGCGGGATCAGGACGAGGTCCAGGCCATCGGCGACGAGGTAGGTGCGGGCCACGGCGACGGCCTTGACGGCCTGGTTCACGGCCGCTGCGCCAATAGCCTCCATCTCTGTGCATCCCTCATCGCGGATGCGCCAGGCGATGGCCCCGGCCACAGCAGTCGTCTCCGATGCGCTGGCCACGCGCAGGATACCCATGGTACATTCCCCCTTGGTAGAGTTGAGAGTGAGACGTTATCTGTACCGCGCCCACAGTATACGCAGTATCGGTTACATTGTGGTTAACTACCCGTTGCATTTGCGTAAAAAAGCATATACGGGTGGTGGCGTCCGGATG
>JAAZBQ010000549.1 GCA_012513725.1 Chloroflexota bacterium | reverse complement strand
GCCATGCAGGTGATCGCCGAGGACCTGGCGCGCTTTTACGTGGCCTGCATCCAGGAGGCGGGGGTGAACGGCATCTACTTTTCGGCCCAGGGCGGCGAAAAGGACCTGATGACCGACGAGGAGCACGCCCGCTTTGTGAAGCCCTTTGACCTGTACGTGTTGGAAGCTCTGGAAGGCGTTGCCGAGTTCGTCGTCGGCCATTTCTGCGGCAAGGGGCTGAACCTGGCCCGCTTTGCCGACTATCCCGTGCAGGTCGCCAACTGGGCGCACCAGTCGGACAACCTGTCCCTCGGTGAGGGCCGGATGCTCTTCGGGGGCATCACGATCCTCGGTGGGCTCGACGAGCGCGGCCCGCTGGTATACGGCCCTCGGAAGGCGTTGGAGCGCGAGGTACGCGAGACCCTCACCGAGATGGGCACCCGGGGGTTCATCCTCGGCGCCGGCTGCACGGTGCCCAACGACGTGGACGTCGAGAACCTGGTGTACGCCCGCAAACTCCTTGCGCCCTAGGCGCGCAGTACCGGCCAGGAGCCACGGGGATGTGGGACGAGCCCTTTGACATCGAGGCCCTCGAGCACGCCGCGGCCGACGAGGAGCGCGTGCTGGTGGCGGTGGTGCCCAGCGTCCGCGACTGGGAGCGGGTGCAGGCAGAGGGCTGGTACCGCATCCCGGTGCGCCGGGCGCCGGCGCGGATCGGCGCCCAGTACCTGGCCTTTTACCACACCGGCGCGTTCGACGAGCCCCTGCGCTGGCACATCGCCCACTATGCCCCCATCCGGGGCTACCACGTCGTCCGGCGCGACGCGCTGCTCCCCGAGGAGGCCGACCACCCCCGCGCCGGTGACCTCTACTACAAGGTCGAGATCGGCCCCCTGATCGCCCTGCCCGAGCCGATCCCCAGCCGGCGGCTGCGCCGCATCACCTTTATCTCCACCACCCTGGCCCTGCTCCTGGGCGCCCGGGAGGTGAACGACCTGTGGGACCGGGAGACGGCCCGGGATCGACTCTGGAAGGAGCTGCGGGCCCGCGAGGTGCCCGCCCAAAGGAACTATCTCCTCCGCGATGGCGAGGCCGTGTACCGCATCGACCTCATCGTCCGCCGCGATCCCTTGCGACTGGCCATCCTGTGCGAGGGCGGCGGTCGCGTGGGCGCCGATGCGCCCGGGCCGCCGCCGGTAGATATCCTGGCCCGCCGGGGCTGGGAGGTACTCACCTGGCCCACGTGCCAGGTGATGAGCGACACGCGCCTCTGCGCCGACGCCGTCTGCCGCTGGCTCGATGGCCGCCCACCCGAGTGTCCCCCGGGCGGCTAACGCCTAGCGACGACATAGGCGACCGTGGTGGTCCACGGGCGCGTCTCCCCGCGCAGGTGCGCCTCCAGGAGGCGGCGGACGGCAGCGATCTCGTCCGCGTCCAGCAGGCTGGCCAGATGCTCCGCATAGGACGGTCGGCCATCCTCGGAGGCGGTGCCGAACCAGCGCGCCAGCACCGCGTCGCTCACCAGGTACTCTTG
>JAAZBQ010000548.1 GCA_012513725.1 Chloroflexota bacterium | reverse complement strand
GGATCTCTGGAACGCGTCCGCGCCGTGCTGCGCGGCGATATGCCCGACCGCGCGCCGCTGTACGAGTTGTTGCGCAACGACGCGGTGATCCGCCACTTTACGGGGCAGACGCTCACCGTCGAGAACGCCCGGGAGGTCGTCTACCGGGCCTATGAGCCCGCCGTCGACGCGACCCGACCCCTGGTGCGCCTGCCGGAGGAGGAGCGTACCATCACCCTCGAGGACGGCCGCCAGCAACGCTACTTTCGCTGGACCATCTGGACGGAGGATCGCGCCTATCCCGATGCAGAGGCCTATGTCGCCGCCAAGCGCCGCGAGATCGACGCCTACGACTCTGCGTGGACGCCGGCCCGCCGGGAAGCGATGGCCCGGACCATGGCCCACATCGCCGACGAGCGCGCGCGGCTCGGTGAGGTGTTCTACTTTAGCAGCGGCCCCGCCGTCGGGCTGCAGGGCATCTATGGCGAGGTGGGGCTGGAGGCGTTCTCCTACTACCTGGCCGACTATCCCGAGATCATCGACCGGCTGCTCGAGATCCACACCACTGCCACGGTATCGTGGATCGACCACCTGCCCGCGGATCACGGCATCGAGGCCGTGTTCTGTGGCGACGACATCGCCTACAACCGCGGGCCGTTCCTCAGCCCGCGATGGTTCGCCGAGCACTATTTCGAGCGCCTTTCGCGGGTCACCGCCGCTTACCACGCCCGGGGAATCCGGGTGCTGTTCCACTCGGACGGGAACCTGAACCCGATCCTGGACGGGCTGGTGGAGGCCGGGATCGACGGGCTGAACCCCATCGAGGTGCTGGCGGGCATGGACGTCGGCGACATCCACCGGCGCTTTCCGCGGCTCTTCTTGGCCGGCGCCATAGACGTCTCGCAACTGCTGCCCCTCGGCACGCCCGACCAAGTGCGCGACGCCGTGCGCCGAGCCCTGGAGGCCGCCGAGGGCCGCCTGATGGTGGGGTCCAGCACGGAACTGCACAACGAGGTGCCGCTGGAGAACTACCAGGCCCTCCGGGAGGCCGTGCTCGAGTTCCCGCTGCGGTGAGGGAGCGGGCGCGCCCGGCAGGCTGGCGCTGTCAGCGGCGCCAGTTTTCTTGACCGGTTTGGTGGAGAATCGTATAATGTGTTCACGATTCCCCGGGCTTGCGGCGTGTCCTTGGCCGGTCTAGCGTACGTGCTCCCCGCAGGATCGACCGGCGCGCCCAAGACCCTCATGATCCGGGCCGGCGCCGGTTGGGCCAACGATCGGCGCCGGCCCTTGCCGAGGCGAAAGGAGTCCCATGACCGATACCCAGGGCCCCTGCCGCACCCCCCTCACCCCACTCCAGCACCACGTGACGCGCGAAAAGGGCACCGAGCCGGCGTTCCGCAACGAGTATTATGACAACAAGGAGCCGGGGCTGTATCGCTGCGTGTGCTGCGGGACGGCGCTGTTCAGTTCCGAGACCAAGTACGAGTCTGGCACCGGGTGGCCCTCTTTCTGGGAGCCCCTCTCCGACGACGTCGTGGAGACCGCGGCGGACAACTCGCTCCTGATGCGGCGCACCGAGGTCGTCTGCGCCAACTGCGGTTCGCACCTGGGCCACGTCTTCAACGACGGGCCGCGGCCGACGGGTTTGCGCTACTGCCTGAACTCTGCCGCTCTGGACTTTGAGAAAGAACAAGACGCCGCAGAACGGAACGCCGACCACTGACTTGTCACCGGTCGCTGCCGGGCGGAGCGGTCAGCCGCCTCGCCCGGCACATGGTGATAGCGGACGCAGAGGAAGAGGAGACCATGTCGGAGATCGATACCTACATCGGAGCGCGGCTGCGCGCGGCGCGGGAGGCCGCCGACTTGAGCGTGCGCGACGTGGCGCGGCAGCTGGGCACCGACCCCGACCGGCTCGCCAGG
>JAAZBQ010000547.1 GCA_012513725.1 Chloroflexota bacterium | reverse complement strand
TCCCCGGAGAGGACCGTGCGCCGCAGCGGCACAAAGCGCTGCGCGGGCTTTTCGCCGGCGGGCACCGCCTCCAGCACCGGGAACCCTCCGCCCCGGGAGTTCAGGTAATGCTGGCGAGCGAACATGGGTCCCTCCTCGCTGCGCCTCGTCGCGCAGCCTGATCTCGATCCAGACGCCGGACTCAGTAGGCGCCCAGATCGTGCAGACGGTCGTCGTCGATGCCAAAGTGGTGGGCGATCTCGTGTTGCAGGACGCGCTGCACGGTCTCGCGGAGTTCCTGCTCATCGCGACACTGCCGGAGGATGGGCATGCGGTAGATGCTGATGCGATCCGGCGTCACCATGTTGTACCCGCGGCCGCGCCGTGGGAGCGGGATGCCGTGGTAGAACCCGAGGAGCTGGGCAGGGTGCCGCAGGCGCACGCTGCGCAGCGTGGCCCGGTCGGGCCAGTCCTCCACGACGATGGCCACGTTTTGCAGTCGCCCGCGAAAGCCCTCCGGCAGGGCGTCAAAGACCTCGTCCACCAAGGCCTCGAACTCGGCGCGCTCCATGGTCGCCACGTCGCCCCGTCCTCAGCCGTCCAGCGCCTGGGCCAGGAGGTCGCGCGCCCCGGCCGGAGCCACGGCCCCGTCACCATCGGCGGGCAGGATGACCTCGGGGCAGCCATTCATTGCGGCATAAGAGCGGATCGCGCCCGCCAGCGGGCCCGCGGCGGCGCCGGCATCCGCGTCGGGCTCGATCTCCAGCCGGCGGACCTCCAGACGACCATCCTGGCGATGGGCCTTGGCATCCATCCGGCCGATGATCTCCTCCCCCCAGAGGAGGGGCAGCAAAAAGTAGCCAAAGCGCCGCTTGGCCGCCGGCAGGTAGCACTCCAGCCGATAGTCGCGGCCGAACAGGTCGCCGAACCGCTGCCGGTCGATGATCAGCGGGTCAAAAGGCGAGAGCACCCGCGCGCCGTCCGCCGCACGCGCGTCATCCACCTGCTCGAGGGCACCGGCCAGCGCATGGTACACCCCGTCCACCCCCTCGACGTCGAGGGGCACCGCCTCGCCAGAGGCCACCATATCCTGGAGCGTGGTGCACAGCGGCTCCTGATCGGCCTTCCACCCCCAGCCCGACACGGAACGCGAGAGCCCCTCGGCGCCCAGGATGCGCCGAACGAGCCAGCGGACCGCCTCATCGTCGGTGGGGCAGGGCGCCGCGACGGCCTCGGGCAGCACGCGCTCGGGGAGGTCGTACAGGCGCTGAAAGCCCTTGCGGCTCGCGACGAGCACCTGGCCCGAAGTAAAGAGCGCCTCAAGGGCGCGTTTGGCCGGCTTCCAGTCCCACCATCCGCGCCCCTCAAAGCCCTCGGGCGCGGCGAAATCGGCAGAGCCGAGGGGTCCCTCCTCCCGAATGCGGGCCAGCACGTGGTCGGCGACGTCGGCGTGCTCCTGCAGCCAGTTGGACCGCCAGTCGTCCACGCGGCGCCGCATCCGCCAGGCGTAATAGGCATAGTCGCCCACCGGGAGATACGCCGCCGTGCCCCGCCAGGACCACCACTCGAACACCCGCCGATCCCGTTCCGCCAGGGCGGTGAGGGCGTCGGGCGCATAGTCCGGCTGCCGGGTCCACAGGATGTGGTGATGGGCGCGCTCGACGACCGAGATCGTGTCGATCTGGACATAGCCGAGCCGCTCGATGGTCCGGGCGACGCCCTCCTCGCCCGGCAGCGCGCTCCGGTCGCCATCGAGCGCCTGGGCCCGGAGGGCCAGGCGCCGGGCCTGGGAGAGCGAAAGGGAGGCGCGGGGGGTGTCGATGTCGCTGTTCATGGGTGCTCCCGCTCTACAGGATGTCCGCCAGGCGCATGCCGCGCTCCCTGGCGCGGAGCGCGCGCCAGGCCGACTCGTCCTTGGGCGGCGTCGGCACGGCACCGGGACGGCGCTCCAGCTGCAGCGCCTCCTCCGGGCAAACCGAGGCGCAGAGGCCGCACCCAACGCAGCGCTCGTCATCGATCGTCGCATAGCCGTCGACCAGGGAGAGCGCCCCAAAGTGGCAGCGCTCGACGCAGACGCCGCACCCGGCACAGGCGTCCTCATCGACCACCGCGCGGAACGCCGAGCCGGCCACCGCCGCCCGGTGGCCGAACTCGATGGCCCCCCGCAGGATGCCACAGCAACAGGGGCAGCAGTTGCAGATGTAGTGAATCCCATCCTGCTGGTTCAGGGCGGTGTGCACCAGCCCGGCATCCTCGCACTCGGCCAGGAGATGGAGCGCCTCTTCCTTGGTGAGCACCCGGGCGTCACCGTCGTTGCGAAAGGCGTTCTCCACCGGGGCGAACCACAGGCAGGATTCCTCCGGTGCGTCGCAGCCCTTACCCAGCAGGCGCTGCTGTTCCCGACAGATGCACTTGCCCACCGCCCACGACTTGGCCCCCTCCACGAGCGCCTCGGCGCGCTCGTAGGGAAAGACCTCCAGCCCCGCGTCGATACTCTGCCCCACGGGGATCACGCGCTGGAGGGCCGGCGCGACGGCCATCGGGCCGCCGCGCGTCTCGTGGATGTACTGCTCCATCAGCTCGGCCAGCTCGCGATCCAGCCGGGG
>JAAZBQ010000546.1 GCA_012513725.1 Chloroflexota bacterium | reverse complement strand
TGCCCACGGGCGAGTCGCCGCTCAGGTACCACGAGGGCTTTCTGCACACCACCTGCCCGGAGTGCGGCGGCCCCGCGCGCCGGGAGACGGACACCATGGATACGTTCATGTGCTCGTCGTGGTACCACTATGCCTACGTCAGCCCCTACCATGACGGCGACCAGCCCTTCGACCCGGACCAGGGCGCCTACTGGCTGCCGGTAGACCAGTAC
Organism: Chloroflexota bacterium; assembly: GCA_012513725.1. Taxonomy (GTDB): domain Bacteria; phylum Chloroflexota; class Anaerolineae; order UBA1429; family UBA1429; genus JAAZBQ01. The sequence goes on along the minus strand of JAAZBQ010000546.1, from coordinate 10,219 downwards.
ACGGGCGGCATCGAGCATGCCACCATGCACCTGATCTACACGCGCTTTTTCTGCAAGTTCATGCACGATATCGGCCTCGTAGAGTCCGACGAGCCCATGCTGCGCCTGTTCACCCAGGGCATCATCCTCGGCGAGGACAACGAAAAGATGTCCAAGTCGCGGGGCAACGTGGTGAACCCCGATGACTATGTCTCCACCCTCGGCGCCGACGCCGTGCGGGCGTTCCTGATGTTCATCGGCCCCTGGGAGTTGGGCGGTTCGTGGAGCTCCACGGGGATCGAGGGCGTGTACCGCTTTATCACCCGGGTGTGGAACCTGGTGCTCGCCGGGCGCCCGGCCCCAGAGGGGCCGCCCTCCGCGCAGCAGGTGGCCGACCTGCGGCGGATCACGCACAAGACCATTCGGCGCGCCACCGACGACATGGAGGCGTTCAAGTTCAACACCCTCCTGGCGGCGTTGATGGAGTACACGAACTACCTGGTCAAGGCCAAGGACACCGAGGTCTATGGCAGCGAGGCTTGGAACGAGGCGCTGCGGACCATCATCCTGCTCCTGGCGCCCATGGCGCCCCACGTCACCGAGGAGCTGTGGGAGCACATTGGCGGGGAGTACAGCGTGCACACCCAGGCCTGGCCCGAGTACGACGAGGCACTGGCCGCCGACGAGGTGATCACGCTGGTGGTGCAGGTGAACGGCCGGGTGCGCGGCCGGATCGAGACCCCCGCCGACATCGACGAGGACGCCGCGATCGCCGCGGCCCTGGCGGAGCCCAACGTGCTGCAGCACATCGACGGCAAGCAGGTGCTCAAGCGCATCTATGTGCCCGGGCGGCTGGTGAACCTCGTGGTCCGCTAGGCGCGGGCGGACCGTGTTGACACGGCCTGCCGGCGCCCATAAGATCAGCACTACTATACGAGACCACCATCGCGCATCGAGGGGGTGACGGAGCGGTGAAACCTCGCACGCGCCACGGAATACTGGTTGCCGTTCTCGCCATCGTGCTGCTGTCGAGCAGTGGTTGTTTGGGCAGCGCCCGCCAGGATTCCTCGGCGTTGCACTATACCCTGCCCACGCGGATCATCGTCGAGGCCGGGGACCGGGTGCCGGGCTCCGAGATCCAGTACCTGGGGGAGAGCGACCGGGGCGCCCACGTCCTGATCGGCGGGCAGGAGGCCATCAAGCGCGTCGGCGACTCGCTGGACTGGCGGGGGGAGCCCGTCGAGGGCGCCTCCGTGGCGCTGGCCACGCGCATCGCGAGCCACAGCGCAGACGCCATCCAGCTGGTGGGCACGGCCGAGGTGGAGGTAGCCGACGCCGAGCCCCGGGCGGCGCCGCTGGTGCGCACCTCCCCCATCACCTACAACGGGTTGGTGGCCTACAGCGTGGCCGCCGGCGACGCGATCCCGGGTTCCACGGTCATCTACCGGGGCGCCACCGACGAGGGCGCTGAGTTCGGCGGGGTGGAGGGCTATCCGTTCCGCCGGGCGGGCGACTCGTTGGTCTGGGAGGGTGCGCTCCGCGACGACCTGTACATCCTGCTGGAGCTGCGCCTGGTGCAGTACGACGAAGAGAACGTGCGGGTGGCCGGCACGGTGCAGTTGTGGTTTGGGCCGTAGGCCCTCACCCCTGCCCCTCTCCCATCGGAATGGGAGAGGGGATCGCGTACACGCAACAGTGCTCGTTAGCATCCTCTCCCGGCCTAGCGCGAGAGGGTGAGTCAGAGCGCTTGCGAGGGGCGCGGCCCTACCCCTCTCCTATCGGAATGGGAGAAGGGTAGGACACGGACGCCCTCCGCCGATATCCATGGGCTTTACTGCTTGGCTGCTTGCGTCTGGCAATCAAAGTGGCTATAATGTCGCAATCCATGACACCTCAAGAAGGAGTACAAGTCTACATGGATGAACAGGGATCCATGGCGTATCAGGCAGAAGGAGGTGAGGTCTCGACCCCCGTGGCCAATCCGATGGCTGAACTGCTCGAACAGGGATACGCGTTCGCTTTGCCCAAGCGGGGCGAAGTGGTGGAAGGCATCATCATGTCCATCAGCCACAACGAGGTGCTGATCGACATCGGCTGCAAGTCCGAGGGGATCGTCACCTCCCGGGACCTGGATCATCTCGACCCCGAGTTCCGCCGCTCCCTCCAGGTCGGCCAAAAGATCAAGGCCGGCGTGGTGCGCCCGGAGGATCGCGAAGGGAACATCATCCTGTCGCTGCAGCGGGCCCTGTTGGAGAAGGACTGGGACGAAGCGGCGCGGCTCTACGAGGCCGAGGAGATCTTTGAGAAGGTGGTCTCCGGCTTTAACAAGGGTGGCGTCATCGTCAACATCGGCCACGTACGCGGCTTTGTGCCCGCGTCTCAGCTCGTCAGCGTCCGGGGCATGCAGGGCGGCGATCAAGCCGACCGCGAAGCGGCGCTCAGCGAGCTGGTGGGACGAGACCTCCGGCTCAAGGTCATCGAGATCGACCGTCGTCGCAACCGCCTGATCCTGTCTGAGCGCGCCGCGGTGCGCGAATGGCGCCGCGAGCAGAAGGATCGCCTGCTGGAGCAGCTCGCGGAGGGCGAAGTCCGCAAGGGCGTGGTTAGCAGCCTCTGCGACTTTGGTGCCTTTGTGGACCTGGGCGGGGCCGACGGCCTCGTGCACCTGTCTGAGCTCTCGTGGCGGCGGGTTGGCCATCCGAAGGAAGTGCTGCGCGTGGGACAAGAGGTCGACGTCTATGTCCTCAGCGTGGATATGGATCGGCGCCGCATCGCCCTGAGCCTGAAGCGCCTGCAAAAGGAACCCTGGAGCACCGTGGACGAGCGGTACCAGGTGGGGCAGTTGGTGCCCTGCCGGGTGACCAAACTGACCGACTTTGGAGCCTTTGCCCGCCTGGACGAGGACATCGAGGGGCTCATCCACATCTCCGAGCTGTCGGAGGAACGGATCGAGCATCCCAACGAGGTGGTCGCCGAGGGCCAGGATATCACGCTGCGCATCATCCGCATCGATGCGGACCGGCAGCGGCTGGGCCTGAGCCTGCGGCGGGTGAACGAAGAGTCCTACAGCGATGACTATGACTGGGAAGACGCCGGTTCGCCGGACTCTCTGGATGGCGACGACGACGAGTAGCCCGCACGCCGTCCAGCGTTCAAGATCGTGTCTGGAGCGAGTGGTTTGGGGAGAACGCCCCTGTTCAACGGATGAACGAGCATTGCGTGACACTGTCGGATAGCCTATAGGCCAACCACATACTCGTCGTCGCCCTGCCTATTCCTGGCATCAGGCAGTCCACAGGGGCCAGTGTGCATCGTACACTGCGCCCCTGTTTTGTATCCCTACGCGGGGATTGGACGGAACCGCCACTTTACAGTAACATAAGTACGGGCGGTGTTCTAACAAAAATCGTACTCCACAGAGTGCCGTTTGGCGTATACTGATAGTAGAGAGATACATCCATCCCATGGCCAATCATAGACCTGCTCAGGGTCCTGAAACACGAAAGCAGGGTTATCATGTCTGATAAGCTGGATCGTTTTACCCGGTTGGCGCGGCATGCGCTGACCATGGCACAAGAGGAAGCCCAGCGGATGAACCACCCGTACATCGGGACGGAGCATCTGCTGCTGGGCCTGCTCCGTGAGGAGGAGGGTATCGCCTCCCGGGTTCTCACCGAGCTGGGCCTGTCGTTGGGTCAGGCGCGTCGTGCCGTGGAGCGCATCGTCGGTCGCGGCGAAACGCCCGTTGCCAGTCTGCAACTCGGCGACCAGACCAAACGCGTGCTAGAAGTCGCCGTTACCGAGGCCAAGCGCTTTGGGCACCGCTTTATCGGCACCGAGCACATCCTGCTCGGGCTGGTGCAGGAGCCCGATACGATGGCGCTGGCCGTACTACAGCACCTGCGGGTGAACCGCGAGATCGTGCGGCGCAAGGTCGTGAGCGCTATCCGTCAGGAGATCGCACCGGTGGGCACCAAGCAGCCAGAGAGGGCCTCGAAGGACAAGTCCATTTTGGACGAGTTGGGGGCCGACCTGACCGCCGCAGCGCGGCAGGGCGAACTGGACCCCGTCATCGGGCGGCAGCGCGAGATCGAGCGCGTGGTGCAGATCCTGGCGCGCCGCAACAAGAACAACCCGGCGTTGATCGGCGAGCCCGGCGTGGGCAAGACGGCCATCGTCGAGGGGTTGGCGCAGCGCATCGTCGATGGCGATGTGCCGCAGGATCTGGAACTCAAGCGCGTCGTGCGCCTGGACGTTGGCTCGCTGGTGGCGGGCACCATGTACCGCGGCCAGTTCGAGGAGCGCCTCAAGCGCGTCATCGACGAGCTCAAGTCGTCGGATACCATCCTGTTCATCGACGAGCTGCACATGCTCGTCGGGGCTGGCGCAGCCGGCTCCTCAGTGGACGCGGCGAATATCCTGAAACCGGCGCTATCGCGTGGGGAGTTGCAGTGCATCGGCGCCACCACGCTGAACGAGTATCGCAAGCACATCGAGAGCGACGCGGCACTGGAGCGGCGCTTCCAGCCCGTCTTTGTCGACGAGCCCTCGGTCGAGGATACCATCGAGATCCTCAAGGGGATCCGCTCCCGTTACGAGGAGCACCACAATCTGAGCATCACCGACGATGCGCTCGAGTCGGCCGCTCGGCTGGCGGCCCGCTACATCTCCGATCGCTTCCTGCCCGACAAGGCCATCGACCTGATCGACGAGGCCTCGTCGCGGGTGCGGGTGTTCAAGCGCTTCCACCATGGCGACGAACTGGGCATTGGCGCCTCGGTGGACGATGCGCAGCCCTCGTTCCTGGATGCGTCGCTCCTGGACTCTATCGACCGCGATGCCCAGGATGAGTTGGGCTTTAGCCCCGACGATCTGGGCCTGCCCGGCCAGCGGGCCGAGCAGCCGACGGAGATGATCGTCACCAGCGAAGATATCGCCGAGCTCGTCTCCCTCTGGACCGGTGTGCCGATAATGGCCATCGCCGAAGAAGAGAGCGATCGTCTGCTGCACATGGAGGAGAGCCTCCACGAGCGGATCGTTGGCCAGGATGAGGCCGTCCGCCGGTTGGCCCGCTCGGTACGCCGGGCGCGCGCCGGGCTCAAGGATCCCACGCGCCCCATCGGCTCCTTCATCTTCCTGGGCCCCACGGGCGTGGGCAAGACGGAGCTGTGCAAGGCGCTGGCCGAGTTCATGTTCGGCACCGACGAGGCGCTCATGCAGTACGACATGTCGGAGTTCATGGAGCGGCACACCGTGTCGCGACTGGTCGGCGCGCCTCCGGGCTACGTCGGCTATGAGGAGGCCGGGCAACTGACCGAGGCGGTGCGGCGTCGGCCCTACTCGGTGATCTGCTTCGACGAAGTGGAAAAGGCCCACCCCGAGGCGTTCAACATGCTCCTCCAGATCATGGAGGACGGACACCTGTCCGACGCCAAGGGACGCAAGGTCGATTTCCGCAACACGATCATCATCATGACCTCCAACGTGGGCTCGGACACCATCCGACGCGAATCCGAGATCGGGTTCGGCCGCACGGGCCGGACGAACGATCAGGAGGCCCAGGATCGGGACGTGCAGGGCAAGCTGATGAAGGAGCTCAAGCGGCTCTTCCGGCCCGAGTTCCTGAACCGTATCGACGAGATCGTCATCTTCCACGGCCTGGAGAAGCGGCATATTGCCGAGATCGTCGGCATCCAGCTCGAGGCGCTGAACGCCCGACTGGTGGATACCAATATCCATCTCCAGCTGACCGACGCCGGCCGGGACCTGCTCGTCGACCAGGGCTACGAACCACAGTTTGGGGCGCGGCCGCTGCGACGGGCCATCCAGCGCCTGGTGGAGGATCCCCTGGCCGAAAAGGTGTTGGAGCACGAGTTCGCCGAGGGCGACGTGGTGCTCGTCGACGCACAGAACGGCGAGGTGGTCCTGCGCCTGCCGGACGAGGAGCCCGAACCGGCCCCGATCCTATCCGACGAGCAGTAGAAGACGGGCTGTATGGCCAAAATACACACACGATACGTCTGCCAGACCTGTGGCGCCACGCAATCCGGCTGGATGGGGCGCTGCCCCGAGTGTGGCGAATGGAATACCCTGGTGGAGACCGTGGTAGAGGCGCCGAGCAGTACGGGCGCCTCTACCGCTGCCCCCATCCAGGCGCACACCAAGCCGCTCTCCCTCTCCGATATCAAGTTCCAGGCGGACGAGCATTTGCCCGTGCCGATGGAGGAGCTGAGTCGGGTGCTGGGAGGCGGCATCGTCCCGGGGTCCGTCACCCTGGTCAGCGGCGACCCGGGGATCGGCAAATCCACGCTCCTGCTACAGCTGGCGGCGATGCTCTGTGAGGACTCGGCGCGCGTGCTGTACGTCTCCGGTGAGGAATCGGTGCAGCAGGTGCACATGCGTGCCCGGCGGCTGGGGATCACCTCCCCGCAGCTGTACCTCTCCTCAGAGACGAGCCTGGAGCAGATCACGGCCCAGATCGAGGACCTGCGCCCGGTGATGGCGGTGGTGGACTCGGTCCAGGCCATCCACATAGAGGGGCTGGCCTCTTCGGCCGGCTCGGTGAGCCAGGTCCGCGAGTGCGCCTCGGCGCTGGTGCGCCAGGCCAAGTCGCTGGGCGTGGCGATCTTTATCGTCGGCCACGTCACCAAGGCGGGCTCCATCGCCGGGCCGCGCGTCCTGGAGCACGTGGTGGATACCGTGCTGTACCTCGAGGGGGAGCGGTTCCATTCCTACCGCCTCTTGCGCAGTGCCAAGAACCGCTTTGGCTCCACCGACGAGGTGGGCGTCTTTGAGATGCGCGAGGACGGCATGGTGCAGGTGTTGAACCCCTCGGAGGTCTTTCTCGCCGAGCGGTTGGGGCAGGCCACCGGCTCGGCCATCGCCATCACGATGGAGGGCACCCGGCCCATCCTCGTGGAGGTGCAGGCGCTGGTGAGCCCCTCCAACGTCGCCTACCCCCGCCGCACCGGCAACGGGGTGGACGCCAACCGGCTGCTCCTCCTCGCCGCGGTGCTGACCAAGCGCGCCGGGCTGCGCCTGGCCGACCAGGACATCTTTGTGAACGTCGTCGGGGGCCTGCGGGTCCGCGAGCCGGCCATCGACCTGGCCGTGGCCATGGCGATGGCGTCCGGGTTCTACGGGCGGCCGCTGCACGACGACCTCGCCGTGTTCGGCGAGGTGGGCCTGGCCGGCGAACTGCGCTCGGTAGGCCAGGTGGAGCGCCGCCTCCGCGAGGCGGCCAAGCTCGGCTTTGGCCGTGTGTTGATGCCCCGCATCCGCGACGACCGGGCCCTGCGCAAAGGCGGGGTGCAGACCATCATGGTCCGCACCCTGGTGGAGGCCATCGACGCCGCGTTGCAGCAATAGCCGCCACCTCCTGCCCGTGTGCTGCCCATCCCGGAGGGCGAACCGCCCTTCGGGATGGGCAGCGACATGACCCCACCTGATTGCGGATAGCCGCGGACTGACTATAATCAGATCAGTGATCGTATTCCCACCCGCCGCACGTGGGCCGGGTGGTGAGGATTTCTGGGTGCCCGCGGTGAAGATGCTGCCGTTTCGCACGCGCCATACCCATATGCTCCGCCTCTCCTGCTGCGCCTGTTCTGCGGGGTGTGGCCCCCTGGCCGCGCCCCGGTGCGCCTGCTGCTAACCCTCGAACCGTACCCGCGCGTTACCGTCCGCACAGCCCAACGAGGAAAGCCAGATGACCCTGCGAATGTACAACTCCCTGAGCCGGGAGAAAGAAGAGTTCGTGCCCCTGCGCCCCGATGCGGTGCACATGTACGTCTGCGGGCCCACCGTGTACGACCACGCCCACCTGGGCCACGGCAAGACCTATGTGAATTTCGACATCGTGGCGCGCTACCTGCGCTACCTCGGGTACCGGGTGCTGTACGTCCAGAACATCACCGACGTGGGCCACATCCTGGATACAGGCGAGGACCGCATGGTAAAGGGCGCCCGTCGCGAGAACGTGCACCCTATGGAGCTGGCTGAGACCTACACCCGCTCCTATTTTTACGACATGGACCGCCTGAACGTCGTGCGGCCCAACATCTCCCCCCGCGCCACCGGCCACATCCCGGAGATGATCGCCCAGATCCAGGCCCTGCTGGATAGGGGCCACGCCTACGAGGTGGACGGAACCGTGTACTTTTACGTGGCTTCCGACCCGGATTACGGCAAGCTCTCCGGGCGCAACGTCGAAGAGTCGCTGGCCGGCACCCGGGTCGAAGCCCGGGAGGAAAAGCGCCACCCGGCGGATTTTGCCCTGTGGAAGCGGGCCGAGCCCGAGCACGTCATGCGCTGGCCGAGCCCCTGGGGCGAGGGCTACCCGGGCTGGCACATCGAGTGCTCCGTGATGTCCACCAAGTACCTGGGGCAGCCCTTTGACATCCACGGCGGCGGGGTGGAGAACAAGTTCCCCCACCACGAGTGCGAGATCGCCCAGGCCGAATGCGCCACCGGCGAGGCGTTCGCTCGCTACTGGCTGCACAACGGGATGCTCATGATCCGCGGCGAGGAGATGCACAAGTCGCTGGGGAATTTCGTCACCCTGGACCAGGCGTTCGAGATGTGGGACCCGCTGGTCATCCGCTTCTTTGTCCTGCTCAGCCACTATCGCGGGCCGATCGATTTCACCCAGGAGGCCGTGGAGGCCGCGGGCAAGGGCCTGGGGCGGCTGCACGCCGCCATCGCTGCGGTGCGCCGCCGCCTGGAGACGGCGCCAGAGGGGGAGGCGCCCGAGGGCGTCACAACCACCCTAGAGCGTGCGCGCGGGGCCTTTGAGGAGAGCATGAACGACGATTTCGGCACCCCCGGGGCCGTCGCCGCGCTCTTTGACCTGACCCGCGAGGTGAACACCCTGCTAAGCAGCGACGAGCCCCTGAGCCGGGGGGCGCTGGAGGCCATCGACGCCGCCTACCGGCGCATGGCCGGGGACGCCCTCGGCGTGCTCCCCGACGACCTGGAAGAAAAGGCGCTGGGGGAGGGCCTCACCGCCGATCTCGTCGAGACGCTCATCGCCATCCGCGCCGACCTGCGCGCGAACAAGCAGTGGGCCTTGGCCGATAGCATCCGCGATCGGCTGAGCGCCCTGGGAGTGCAACTAAAGGATGCCTCGGAAGGAACCACCTGGACGATCGCGTGATCGGCGACGGTCTGAGCGGACCGATCGCCGCGGCCCGGCCGGCCCGCGCCGCGGGCAGCGGCCGCGCAGCGCCGAGCGCCGCCCGGGCCGCCCACCCCGCGAGGAAGCGGCGGAGCCGGACCGCGAGCGGGGGACGGCCCGCGAACGCGGTCCGCGCGCCGACGTCGATCTTCTCGTCGGGCGCAACGCGGTGCGCGAGGCGCTCCGCGCCGGGCGCCGCCGGGTGTACCGGCTGCTGATCGGCGAGGGCACGCACGAGGCGGGCGCCCTCGCCGAGATCATCGCCCTGGCCGAGACACGTGGCATCGAGCCGCAGCGGGTGCCCAAGGCCGACCTCGACCGCCAGGCGGACGCCCTCACCCACCAGGGCGTGATGGCCTACGCGTCGCTGTACCCCTATGCCGACTTGGATGCCATCCTGACCCTCGCCCAGGAGCGCGGCGAGGAGCCCCTGCTCCTGGCGCTGGACTCGGTGCAGGATCCGCAGAACGTCGGCTCCCTCCTCCGCACCGCCGAGGCCGTCGGCGTGCAGGGGGTCATCGTCCCCGAGCGGCGGGCCGCGGGGATCTCGCCGGCGGTCAGCCGGGCCTCGGCGGGCGCCGTCGAGCACCTCCTGGTGGCCGAGGTCACCAACCTGGTGCGCACGCTGGAGGGCCTCAAGGAGCGGGGGATGTGGGTGGTCGGCGTCGAGGGGGTGCCGGAGGCGCAGGACTATCGGACGGTGGACCTCGCCATGCCCCTGGCCCTCGTGGTGGGGGGCGAGGGGCCCGGCATGCGCCGGCTGGTGCGCGAGGCGTGCGACCTCTTGGTGCGCCTGCCGATGCGGGGGCAGATCGAGTCGCTAAACGTCTCGGTCGCCGGGTCGGTGGTGCTCTACCGGGCGTGGGAGGCACGCGAGGGGGAAGGCTAACGCGGTCGCGCACGAATTTTGACGCCAGGCTTGGGTGTGCTATACTCCTGATTCGTTGACCGTGAACGTTACCAGACGTACGGCGGGCACAGGCGGTATGCCGACGTAGCTCAACGGCAGAGCAGCGGTTTTGTAAACCGCCGGTTGTGGGTTCAAGTCCCTCCGTCGGCTCCACG
>JAAZBQ010000545.1 GCA_012513725.1 Chloroflexota bacterium | reverse complement strand
TCGTCAACGATCACCTCGCCGGGCACCCAGCGGCTGGTGGGGTAGGAGCCCATGCCGGGGTAGGAATCCATGGATCCGATCACCGCCTCGTCGCGCCCATAGACGCGCAGGCTGACGGTGAGGTCCTCGTCCATCGCGCCGGTGGCCAGCCAGTAGAGGCGCACCCGCAGGACATCGCCCGTCTTCACGCTGCGCCGCTCCATGTGGTGCCCGAGGAGAAAGACGTCCTCGCTAAAGCGGATGGCCAGGTCGCTCATCGTCGCGGGCGCTTCCTCGAGGGCCACCCGGGCGGGAGCGGCATAGGCCGGGGCGATGTAGCGAAACGGCGCGGCGGCTGCCACGACGAGGAGCACGGCGGCCAGCGCGCCGACCAGCGCGCCGCCGTAACGGCGCGGGGCCAGGACATAGATCCCCAGCCCGAGGAGGAGGGAGATGCCGGCGCCGGCGGGGAACAGGAGCCGGCCCTGCGGGCAGGTGGCGGCCCGGGCGTACAGCGCATAGACGACGCCCTGCAAGAGTGCCCAGGCTGCCACCAGGCCCACGGTGTGCCACGGCTGTCCCGCGGTGTCGCCACGGTTCCACAGCGCCCACATCGCGCCCAGCCCCAGGCCGGCCACCCCGAGCACGGTCAGGAGCTGGACGAACACATAGTACGCCTCATCGGCGGGGATGTTCATCCACCCAAAGACGCCCCAGTAGGAGCGCAACGACCGGGCCATCGCCTCGACCGTCTCCCAGGGGGAGAGGGACGTCTCGCGGAGGGTCGAGGCGGCTCGCACGACGTCGCCGCCCAACAGCCCGCCGCCCAGCGGGTCGATCCCCTGCGCCGCGTTCAGAATGTACCACCAGCCGCCGATCGCCAGGGCCACTCCCCAGGCGACGGCGGTCGGCACGAGCAGTCCGTGGAGGGGGTCCGCCGCCGGGTCCTCGCGCTCCGCCCGGCGTTGCCGCCAGAGGCGCGCCCCATAGGCCAGGGGCGGCAGCGCCAGGGCCACGAGGAGGCTCACGTGGGCCAGGAGCCCCAGGCCCACCAGGAGGCCCAGGAGCGCGGCTGCGCGGGGGCCGCCGAGCGCGCGGCCGTTCGCCACGCGCAGCGCCAGGTAGAGCGCGGCGGTGCCGAACAGGACGCCTGCTGCGGCGCTGGTGGCCGAGGCGCCCACAAAGACGAACTGGGGATTAAAGGCGAACAACGCAGCGGCCCCGAGCGCCACGCCGGGGTGGTTAGGGAGCGCCTCCCGCGTGGCCAAGAAGGCCAAGGCCACGGCGCCGGCGGCGCACAGGGTGGAGAGCAGCCGCAGAAGGTGCACGGCCAGGGGCACGCCGCGATAGGGCCACACCTCCGCCTCCGGGTGCATCACCAGGTTCTTGTTCCCCGGCGTCTCGGGCCGGCAGACGTTGGCGTAGGGGTTGGCCTGCAGGGCGGGCCCCTCCCCGGTATCCACGCCAAGGGTGAGCAGCGCGCCGAGCCCGTGGAACAGCGGCGGCAGGCGCACGCCCTCGGCCGACTGCCGCGTGACCATGGGCTGCAGGCCCCCGCCCTCGGCCAGGTGCCGGGCGGCCAGATAGTGGAGCGCCTCGTCGGGCGCCTCCAGGATGGGCACCCGGACGTTGTAGAGCGTGGCCAACACCACAAAGATGGCCAGGATCAGGCCCAGGCCCCACCGCTGTCCCGCAAAGTGGGCGGGTGGGGGGGCGAACCGAGACGCGTCCGGCCCGTGCATGGCCGCACCGGTCTGAGTGGGAGCTGCTGCGATGGGGGGAGGTTGTCGATCCATGGCTGTGTGTCACCTCGGGGTGCCCGCTGGCAGCGCGGGCCCGCCAAGAGTGTACCATCAGGCCGCCGGGCGCCCAAAAGGGAAGCCCGGCTCGGCGGCCAGCAACCCGGGCCGTTACGGCTCGGGCACGATGCGGACGTGCCCCAGCACGATCCGGTCCCCCGCCACGTGGC
>JAAZBQ010000544.1 GCA_012513725.1 Chloroflexota bacterium | reverse complement strand
TCCGAGGGTCAGGAACGCACCATCATCGGCGTCATCGGCGATGAGCGCCCCCTGAACGAGAGCGTGTTCCGCCTCCTGGAGGGGGTCGAGCAGATCGTCCGCGTGCTCAAGCCGTTCAAGCTGGCCAGCCGCGACTTTCACCCCCACGACACGGTGGTGCCCATCAACGGCCACGCGATCGGTGATCGACGCGTGATCGTCATTGCCGGGCCCTGTGCCGTGGAGAGCAGCGAGCAGCTCCTGACCACCGCCCGGGCCGTCAAGGCGGCCGGGGCCCACATGCTGCGAGCCGGCGCCTTCAAGCCGCGCACCTCGCCCTACTCCTTCCAGGGGCTGGGCGAGGAGGCCCTGGAGATCCTGGCCGAGGCGCGGGCCGAGACGGGGCTGGCCATCGTCACCGAGGTGATGGCCCCCGACCAGGTGCCCGCCATCGCCGCGTGCGCCGACATCCTCCAGGTGGGCACCCGCAACATGCAGAACTATAACCTCCTCCACGCCCTCGGCGAGATGGACAAGCCGGTGCTCCTGAAGCGGGGGATGATGAGCACCATGGAAGAGTTGCTGATGTCCGCCGAGTACATCCTCTCCCACGGCAACGAGCGGGTGATGCTCTGCGAGCGGGGCATCCGCACCTTTGAGACCTACACCCGCAACACGCTGGACCTCTCCGCCGTACCGGTGCTCAAGCAGATGACCCACCTGCCGGTGCTCATCGACCCCTCCCACGCCACCGGCCACTGGGAGTACGTTGTCCCCTTGGCCCGGGCGGCGGTGGCCGCCGGCGCCGACGGGCTGCTCATCGAGGTGCACCCCCACCCCGAGGCGGCCCTCTCCGACGGCGCCCAGTCGCTGCGGCCCGAGCGCTTTGCCGAGCTCGTGGCGCAGGTGCGGGTGGTGGCCCGCGCCGTGGGCCGCGAGGTATAGCAGGCCATGGAGGAGGGGTTTCTGGCTGGGGCCCGGGTGGCGGTGGTGGGCCTGGGGCTGATGGGCGGATCGCTGGCGGCCGCGCTGGCCTCGCGGCGGGCCTGCGGTCACGTCGTCGGCGTAGCCCGCAGCGCCGGCAGCCTGGAGATGGCCCTGGGGATGCGGTTCATCCACAGCGGCACCACATCGCTGGCCGAGGGCGTCGGCGGCGCGGACATTGTCGTTCTGGCCACGCCGATCACCGATATCCTGGAGAAGGTGCGCACCGTGGGCCCGCTGCTCAAGCCCGGTTGTATCCTGACCGATGTGGGCTCGACGAAACGCGCCATCACCCAGGCCATGGAGGAACTGCCCCCCCATGTGGAGCCGATCGGCGGCCACCCGATGTGCGGCAAGGAGACCTCCGGGCTGGCCGTCGCCGATCAGGCGCTCTACCGCGACCAGACCTACGTCCTCTCCCCCCTGCCCCGCACGGCCGAGCGCACGGTGGCCATCATGGAGGCCCTGGTGCGGGCGGTCGGCGCCCGCCCGCTGCTCCTGGACCCCGAGCGCCACGACCGGCTGGTGGCGGCCATCAGCCATCTGCCGTATGCTCTGGCGGTGGCCCTGGTGAACGCCGCCGAGGCCATGGCCGATGGCGACGACCTCGCCTGGCGCCTGGCCGCCTCCGGCTTTCGCGACACCAGCCGGGTGGCGGCCGGCGACCTGACCATGATGGGCGACATCCTGACGACGAACCGCGACCACGTCCTCGCCGGGCTCCACCGTGCTCAGGAACAACTGGCCGCCCTGGCCCGCTGCCTGGAGGAGGACGATGCCGAGGGCTTGCAGGCGCTGATGCGCGCCGCCCGCCGACGGCGACTGGAGGTATACGGATGAACCTGACCCTGCGGCCCGTGTCGCGCCTCGCCGGCGAGGTGAGCGTCCCAGGAGATAAATCGATCACCCACCGGGCGCTCCTGTTGGGGGCGCTCGGCGAGGGGCCCTCCCGCGTCCGGGGTTACCTGGACGGCGGCGACTGCCGGGCCACCATCGGTTGCCTGCGCGCCCTGGGGATCCGGGTGGAGGAGGTGGCCCCCGGCGAGATCGTCGTCCACGGCCGCGGGTTGCGCGGCTGGGATGCGCCCGAGGCGCCGCTGGACTGCGTGCGATCGGGCACCACCATGCGCCTGCTGGCCGGGC
>JAAZBQ010000543.1 GCA_012513725.1 Chloroflexota bacterium | reverse complement strand
CTCTCGTCGCGGCTCACCGAGCGGATCCCCGATGCCTCCGCCAGGGTGCGCACCCGCAGGACGTACAGCAGCCCCTCGACGGGCTCGGCGATCACCCCAAAGCGGTCGCGGAGCTCCTGCTCCAGGCGATCGACCTCCTCCTCCGACTCGACCCGGGCCATGCGCCGGTAGAAGCGCAGGCGCAGCTGCCCGTCGGGCATGAAATCCTCGGGCAGGTAGGCGGAGACGGGCAGGTCGATCGAGGCGCCCGCCTCGAGGGCCCTAGCGGCGGCCATGGCGTGCTGGGCGCGGCGCATGGCGGCCACCGTGTCGCCGCTGGCCGCCCGGAGTTCGGTGACCGCTCGCTGGAGGAGCCGGGTGTACAGGTCAAAGCCGATGGCGGCGATGTGGCCGTGCTGCTCGGCGCCGAGGATCTCCCCCGCCCCGCGGATCTCCAGATCGCGCATCGCCACCCGGAACCCCGCCCCCAGCTCGGTGGCCTCGCGGATGGTCTGCAGCCTCTGGCGCGCCACGTCGGAGAGGGGCTCCTTGTAGAACAGGTAGGCGTAGGCGCGGTTGGCTCCGCGCCCCACCCGCCCACGGAGCTGGTAGAGCTGCGCCAAGCCCAGGGTGTCGGCGCGGTCCATGATGATGGTGTTCACGTTGGGGATATCCAGCCCGCTCTCGATGATCGTCGTGGAGAGGAGCACGTCGTACTCGCCCTGGGCAAAGCCCAGCATCACCTGGGCCAGTTCCGCCTCGGGCATCTGGCCGTGGCCCACGGCCACGGTAACCTCGGGCACCGCCTCGGCCAGCCGCTCGGCCACCTCGTGGATATCCTGCACCCGATTGTGGACAAAGAACACCTGCCCGCCCCGATCCACCTCCCGGAGGATGGCCCGGCGGACGAGCGCCTCGTCGTATTCGGAGACGTAGGTGCGCACGGGGAGGCGCTCCTCGGGGGGCGTCTCGATGATCGACATGTCCCGGGCGCCGCTCATGGCCAGCGACAGCGTGCGCGGGATGGGGGTGGCCGTCAGGGTGAGGACGTCCACCTCGCGGCGGAGTTGCTTGAGGCGCTCCTTGTGGCTCACGCCAAAGCGCTGCTCCTCGTCGATGATCACCAGACCCAGATCCTTAAAGGATACGTCCGCCGAGAGGAGCCGGTGGGTGCCGATGACGATATCCACCGTGCCGCGCTGTAGGTCTTCGATGACGGCGTCCTGCTCGGCCGGGCTCCGAAAGCGCGAGAGCATCTCGACGTTCACCGGAAAGGCGCGCAGCCGCCGGCGAAAGGTGTAATAGTGCTGCTGGGCCAGGACGGTGGTGGGCACGAGCACGGCCACCTGCTTGCCGTCCATCACGGCCTTGAAGGCGGCGCGCAGGGCCACCTCCGTCTTGCCATAGCCGACGTCACCGCACAGCAGCCGGTCCATGGGCCGCGGCTGCTCCATGTCCTGCTTGATGTCCTCGAGGGCCTGCGCCTGGTCCTCCGTCTCCTCGTAGGGGAAGGAGGCCTCCAGCTCCCGCTGCCAGGTGGTGTCGGGGGCAAAGGCGTGGCCCGGGGTCACCTCCCGGGTGGCGTAGAGTTCCAGGAGGTCGGCCGCCAGGTCGTGGACGGCCTTTTCGGCCCGGGCGCGCACCGTCTGCCACTCGGTGCCGCCCAGCCGGTGCATGTAGGGCTGTCGGTCGTCGGCGCCCAGGTAGCGGGAGACCCGGTTGGCCTGTTGGACGGGGACGAACAGCCGGTCGGCGGAGGCGTACTCGATCTCCAGGTATTCGCGCTCCACCCCGCCGATGGTCTTGCGCACCATCCCCAGGTAGCGGCCGATGCCATGATCGAGGTGTACGACGTAATCGCCCTGCTGCAAGTCGGCGAAAAAGGACTCGGGCGCCAGCCGGCGGCGGGAGGGGGGCGGGCGGCGGCGCACCCGCGCCCAGCCGAACACCTCCGTGTCGCTGAGCACCAACAGCCGGGCGGAGGGCAGCGCCCATCCCTCACCGACGATGCCGTCCACCACCGTGACGCTGCCGGGCTCCGGCGGCTCGGTCACCTCGTCGGAGGGGTAGGTGCTGATGCGCTCCTCCCGGAGGAGGTCGGTCAGCCGCTCGGACTGGCGGGTGATGAGCACCACGCGCTGGGCGTCGTCGCGCAGCTCCACGATGTCTGAGAGGGCGTAGGCCATCTGCCCCCCGTAGCGGGGCGCGGCGATGAACGCGCGGCCATCCTCGACGGGCTCGGCCTCCCCATAACCCAGGCCCAGGCTGATGGCGGAGCGGGCGGCGAGGCTGGCCTCCAGTTCTCCCCAGCCATAGTAGGGGACGGGGTAGTTGGGCGGCAGGCGCCCCGCGGCCACCATCTCGGCGCGCAGGCCCTGGGCCTGCTCCTCCAGCCCCAACGCGGCGGAGCGCAGGTCCACCACGTCGTCCAGGAGGAGGAGGGTGTTCTTCGGGAGGTAGGAGAGGAGGTTCGCCGGGCGGGGATACAGGAAGGGGAGGTAGAACTCCATCCCGGCAAAGGCGTCGCCCTTGGTCAGGTGCTCGATCTGCTCGCCCATGCGCTGCTGGCATTCCAGGGCGCAGGCGGAGAGGTCCAGGCGCTCCAGGGCCCCGGCGGCGGCCTTGCCCCACTCGGGGAGCGCCTCGCTGGCGGGCACCAGAACGGCCTCCGAGATCTCTTCCTTGGAGCGCTGGTCGGCGGGGTCAAAGGCGCGCAGGGAGTCGATCTCGTCGCCGAACAGATCCACGCGGATGGGTTGCTCGGCGTGGGGCGGCCAAAAGTCCACGATGCTGCCGCGGTGGCTAAAGGTGCCGGGCTCCTCGACCACCACCGCCGGCTCGTAGCCCAGCCGCACGCAGCGCTCCAGCAAGCGGTAGGGGCTGATCACCTGCCCCGGCGTCAGGCGCTCCAGCGCCCGGCGAAAGGCCGTGGGCGGCACGCTGCGGGGCATCAGCGCCCAGATCGAGGTGCTGATCAGGCGCCCTCGGCCGTCATCCTCGGCGCCCAGGCCGCTCAGGGCGGCCAGGACGCTGGTGCGGGAGTGGATGGTGGTGGCATCCCAGGGGGCAGGGTCGTAAAAGACGGTGTCGGGGGCTTGGTAGTAGCGGATCTCGGCGGGGCCGAGGCTCCAGGCCCGCGCCTGGTCGGCGTTCTGCCGGGCCACCTCCGGGCTGCCGGCCACCCACACCACGGGGCCGGGCCAGTCCGTCTGCAGGGCGGCCACCAGGGCGGCGCGGGCCGCGCCGAGCACCCCGAGCGACAGGGCGGGAAGCGCTCCCCCCTCGCCGCCGGCGGCCTCGCGGATGGCCTGCCAGAGGGTCCCGTACGCAGGACTCTCCTTGAGCAGCGCGATGATACCTCGCAGGTTCACGTGATCGAACCCTTTCCAGGGGCTGCCGGGGTTCGCCGCTACAGCCCGTTATAGTCGTTCATGGCCTGGGTGACGCCCTGGGCCAGGATCACCCCCACGGCCTCGGCCACCCGCTCCCGGGTCTCCTCGATCACCGGGACCTGGTCGGGGCCAAAGTCGTTCAGCACATAGTCCACCGGGTCGCCCCGGCCCCGGGGCGGCCGCCCGATGCCCACGCGCAGCCGCACGAAATCGGCGCTCCCCAAGGACTCGATGATGGAGTTGATGCCGTGATGCCCCCCGGAGGAGCCCCCCTGGCGGATGCGCAGCTTGCCCAGGGGCAGGTCCAGGTCGTCGTAGATGACCAGGATGCGTTCGGGCGACGCCTTGTACCAGCGGCGGGCGGGCGCCACGGCCCGGCCGCTGTCGTTCATGAACGTCTGCGGCTTGAGCAGCGCCACCCGCTCTCCACCGATGCGCCCCTCGCCGAGGAGGGCGTTAAACCGCTTGCGGGTCACGGCGATGTCGTGGCGCTCGGCCAGGACGTCGACGCACTGAAAGCCGATGTTGTGGCGGTTCGCGGCGTAGCGGCGCTCGGGGTTGCCAAGCCCCACGATGAGATAGGCCCCCGAGGAGGGCCGTTCGCGGCCGCGCCCCCCGAGGCGCCGGAGGAATGCCATAGTGATCGTCTCTCTCCACGACAAAGCAGGGGCTGCCCGGCTGGGCCAGCCCCTGGGATGATAGCGTCGGCGCTCGCTCTACAGCAAGCGGCGCACTCCAAACACGATGCCCAACACCGCGATGGCGGCGCCCATGGCCAGCGCCCCGTACACAAAGGCCTGCGACCAGCCCTCCGGATCGAGGTTCAGCGGCATGCCGTTCTCTTCCGCGGGGGCGCCGATGGTGGGGGTGGGAGTGGCCGCGGCCAGTTGGCCGCCGGGCACGATCTCGGCCTCCGTCGGCGTGGGGCGCGGCTCGTCGGGCGCGCCGGGCTCCGGCGGAGCGGTCGGCGGCGTCGGGGTGGCATCGGTGGGCGTCTCGGTGGGCGTCACCGTGGGCGTCTGGGTGGGTTGCGTGTTGGCCACCACGATGCCGCGCACGGAGAACTCTTCATAGTTCCCATCCTGCTTGACGGCGCGCAGCCTGAGGCTGTAGAGGCCGTCGGGCACGGCGTTGGTGTTCCAGGCTACCAGCTGGTTGTTGATCACCGGGGCGTCGAACATGCGGTCAACGAGGGCCCAGTTATCCGGACTGGGGCCATTGCCGTACTCGACCTTGTAGTATTGGAAACCGGGTACCGAGGCCGAGCCGATGATCGGCACGACGCCGCGCACCTCCTGGTTGATCTCCGGGGAGGTGATCTGTACCTGGCTCTGGGAGAGCGGCGCCGCCAGGGCGGGCGAGAACACGCCCAGCGACACCACAGTGGCGATCATGACCAGCAGCGCTGTCCTGCGCATCATCTCTCCTCACTGTCGGATACACCAGTCTACCACAGAATGTGCCGAGTGCCCAAGATGGCTCGCGAGCGCCCTGGCGGGCCCTAGCGGGGCGCCACACACCGTAGACGCCGCGGCGGGCCCCATCGATCCCGCGCTATCCGAGCCCGGCGGCCCGCAGCACCATCAGGGTGGCCAGCACGCCCCCCACGCCGCCCATCAGGCTGTAGGTTGGCGAATCGCCCCCGGCGCGCACCCGGGCCCAGGCCACCACGGGCACCAGCAGGAAGGCGGGGGCGGCCGCCACGCCGAGGAGGGACGTCAACGCGGTGGCGGCGGCCGCCGTGGAGGCCACCGCGTGGCTGATGGCCCGGGTACGCACCAGGAGCCGGAGGGCCACCGCCCCCGCGGCGAGCCCGGCCAGGAGGGCGTAGGGCCGGGGCGCCTCGGCGGCCACGGCCAGCCCCAGGGCGGCGAGGGGCGCGATGAGCTGCGCCGCCTCCCGCGCCAGGCGAAGGCCGGGACGGGGCGGGGCAAGGGGCGATCCGCCCCCCATCGCCATCGCGGTTCCGGGGGCGCCGGCCAATGCCACGCGCCCTTCCCCCAGGGGCAGACGACGCACCAGGGCGGGCGCCAGGATGGCCAGCGCCCACACCACCCCCGCCCACAGAAGTCCCTGGGAAGTGCCCGTGGGACCACAGAGCGCCAGGCAAAGGAGCGGCGGGGCCAGGGCCACCGCCGGGCTCGCCCACCGCACCACCCGCGCGGCCGCCTGCTCCGACCAGTCGATCTCACTGGCTACCGTCGCCGCGACGATCAGCAGCCCGCCGGCCAGGCCGCGGGGCAGGAGCGTCTCGCCGGCGAGGAGGACGCCGAACGCGGCGGCGAACACGGGCTCGGCGGTAAAGATGAGGGCGGTGTGGGTGGGGGTCGTGAAACGCTGCACGAGGTTCTGCGCGGCAAAGGCCATCGCGGTGGCCAGCACGCCGGTAAAGGCGGCGGCGAACCACACCGGGCCGGTTGGCGCTGCCCACTCCCCTTCGATGTACGACATCGCCAGGCTGAGGAGGCCCACGGTGAGCACCTGCACCAGGGTGAGGCCCAGAGGGTCCATCCGCGGGGCAAATATGCTGACGGAGACGATGTGCAACGCAAACCCCAGCGCACAGCCCAGGACGATGAGGTCCCCGCGCTCGGCTACCAGTTGGTTGGCGGGCCCCAGGGTGAGGAGCACCAGCCCTACGGTGGCCAGCCCCACGCCGAGCAGCGCGCCGGGGGCGGGGCGGCGGCGGATCAGGAGGGCCGAGAGGAGCGGCACGATGACCACCGAGAGCCCGGTGATCAGGCCAGCCTTGGAGGCGGAAGTGTAGCGCAGCCCCACGGTCTGCAGGCCATAGCCCGCAAAGAGGAACAGCCCGATGAGCGCCCCGGCGCCCCAGCCCCGCCAGCCAAGGCCCCGCAGGTGCCCGCCGGCCACCGGCAGGAGCGCCACGGAGGCCAGCGCAAAGCGGATGGTCAGGAAGCCGAACACCGGGTAGGCGCTCACCGCGTCCTTGACCATCACGAACGTGCCCCCCCACACGGCGGTGACGAGGAGGAGCAGGAGGTCGGCGATCAACTGGCGGCGGCGAGAGGGCTTCATCGCGGGGTCACCCTTGGGTCAACTCGCGGCGCACCGTCTCGTACAGGACGTCGGCGCGCAGGTCGCCCAGGGCGTAGCAGGGCGCATCCAGAGCGTGGGCTAGTTCCCGGGCCAGGCCCCGATCCAGCGCCTCGTGTTCCGTGTTGATCACCAGGGAGCGGATGTGGTCCTGGGCGAACAAGTCTGCGACCAGGAGGCCCTCCTCGCGGGGGGGCATGCCGCTCATCGAGACGTTGCCGGCGCCATCGGTGAGTACGATGAACAGGGGCATGAGCTCCCGGTCGCGGCGCTTTTCCCGCTCGATCACCTGGTAGCCGAGGAGCAGCCCGGCGGAGAGGGGGGTCTTGCCCCCCACGGGCAGGTCCTTGAGCGCCTCCTTGGCCATATCCACGTTGGAGGTGGGCGGCAGCACCAGGTGGGCGCGGTCCTTTTGGAAGGAGATCATCGAGACCAGGTCGCGCTTCTGGTAGGCGTCCACCAGGAGCGACATGATGGCCCCCTTGGTAGCCTCCATGCGCTCGGCGGCGGCCATCGACCAGGAGGCGTCCACGGCAAAGAGGATCAGGTTGGCGGCCTTGCGCACCCGCACCTTGCGCTGCAGGTCATCCTCCTCGATGCGGATGGCGGCGTCGCCCTGCTCGCGGTGGCGCTGGTGGGGGGCGGCCTGGCGCAGGGTGGCGTCGAGGGCCAGGTCGTCGTAGCGACCGCCGGCAGGGCGGGCATAGGTGTAGCGGCCGCGCTTGCGCACGGTGACGGTGTAGGAGCGCTTGCCCGCCGAGCGGCGGGTCATGTGGTCCAGGTCGGTGCGCAGCTTACGGGGGCGAAAGACGTCGCCGATGTGAATACCCATGTCGCCCCGCCGCCCGGCGTCCAGCGCCTGGGCATCGGCGTGGTGGCCGCGGAGCGGCGTGCCCGCCGGCGTGGCGGGCTCAGAGTCCTCTAGCGAGGGGCTTTTTTTTTATCGGGCTGGGCCACGGCGGGGGTCGGGGCGGGATCGCCCTCCGCCGCCTCGGCGCGGGCGCGCTCCAGGCGCTGCTCCAGTTTCTCCAGCTGCCCCTCGCTCTCCTCAAAGGGGTTGCGGTGCAGACGGTGGGGCAGGGCCAGCTCAGCCGCGAGAAGGATGTCGGTGTCGCCCACCTCGCGCCGTCCCTCGAACGCCGCGTGGGCCAGCGCCGTCTTGAGGATGACGATATCGGCCCGGTGGCCGTCAACCTGCATTTCTCCGGTCAGCTCGGCGATGGTGAAGAGATGCGAGCGGTCGTAGGCGACCTCGGGCAAGAGTTCGCGAGCCTCGCGGATGCGCTCGGTGAGGGCCGCTTCTACCGCACACCACTCCTGGCAAAAGCCCTCGGGGTTCTGCTCGTAGCGCACGCGGCGCTCGAGGATCTCCACCCGGGCGGTGCGGTCCGAGATGCCCTCAATGTCCACACAGAGGGCAAAGCGGTCCAGGAGTTGCGGGCGCAGCTCGCCCTCCTCCGGGTTCATGGTGCCCACCAGGATGAAGCGCGCGGGGTGCCGGAAGGAGATGCCCTCGCGCTCCACGACGTTCACGCCCATGGCGGCGGAGTCGAGGAGCAGGTCCACCACGTGGTCGTCGAGGAGGTTGATCTCGTCGACGTACAGGAGGCCGCGGTTGGCCGAGGCAAGGACCCCGGGCTCGAAATGGCGCTCGCCGAACTTGATGGCCCGCTCGATGTCCAGCGTGCCGACGACGCGGTCCTCGGTGGCGGATACCGGGAGGTTGATGAACGACGTCTGCCGGACGGCCTCGGGGAGAGTTTCGCCGGCGTCCAGCCGCTCGCGGCAGCGGTCGCAGAGCTGCTCGGGGTCGGTGGGATCGCAGGCAAAGGGGCAGTCGCCGACGACGCGGATATCGGGCAGGAGCGCGGCGAGGGCGCGGGCGGCCGTGGACTTGGCGGTGCCGCGCTCGCCACGAATGAGCACGCCGCCGATCTGCGGGCTGATGGCGTTCAGGATGAGCGCCCGCTTCATGCGTTCCTGACCGACGATCGCGGTGAACGGAAATACCTGGAACATACGCCTTCCCATCTATCATTCCCCGAACGAGCCGAGTATAGCCGTGGGTCGGAGGGCTGTCAAT
>JAAZBQ010000542.1 GCA_012513725.1 Chloroflexota bacterium | reverse complement strand
GGCAGCGGCGCTCGATGGCCTTGATCACCTCTTCCCGGGGCAGATGCTCGACATGCACGTTGTCCGACATGCTCACCCTCCGTATCCAGTGTGACGAGTACGACGTACGGCGGAGGCCGACGCCGGTGTAGGATACCGCGTCGGCCTCCTGGATGCCAGTCGCTGAGGCCCCGGAGCCGGGCGCTGGGCAGAGTCCGGGCGCTCGCCGTACGAATGCTACGAATGCCGGACGAACGCCTGCCGCGGCTTGTCGGGAGAGCATCGGCGCCGTTCCCGGGCCGGCAGTCCTCGAATTGGGCTCACCATTCGTGGCATTCGGCCGTCATTCGAGCGATCGCATCCAGACGGTTGCTGGGCAAGCAGCACCTAGTGGGTCGTGGTGGCGCGCCGGGCTGCGGGGGCGGCGGTGGTTGCCCCGGGGAAGGCGAGATCGCGCTCCTCGTAGGCGCCCTCGATCATCTGGACGAACGCCTGGCGGGAGAGGTTCATCCGCCCGCTGATGTAGCAGCGGGCCAGGTCGTTGGCCGGTTCGACTACCAGGTTCCAGACCTCGCGCTCGGCGAGGAAGAGGGGCACGCCGGCGCCGTCGGCCTCCTTGCGCAGGCGGTCGAGGAGCTGGCGCGCATCGCTGGGAAACAGGCGCTCGCCGGTGGCCATGTGGATCAGGTCGCGGGCGGCATAGTGCTCGAGGTCCACCGCGACGATGGCGGCCAGGCGGCGGCCGACGCCCTCCCGGTCGACGATGGTGCGGCCTCGCAGGTCCTTGCGGTCGAGGCAGCAGGAGAGGTTGCGCACGTGGCGCAGGGCCATCCGCGAGTAGATGATGGCGGGCACGCCAACAAAGGCCAGCAGGGCGACATAGGCTACCAGGATTCCCCGGAGCCCGACGGGGCTAAAGAGGGCGGCGGAATCGGTCATGGCGGCGTCCTTTCTGGTGAGTGGTAGTGGGAGTGGTTCCGCGGCCGGGGCGCGGCGTGACATGCCATAATGTATGCCGTTCCGCTCGATCCGCCAAACCGCCCGCTGGGGAGGGCCACGTCGGTCCTCCCCAGCGCCTTGGCCTGGGTCTACAGGCGCGTGTCCCAGCGGTCGCAGAACACCGACTCTTCGTACGCGCCGGTAAAGGGCTCGTCGCCCATCATCTTAAGGATGGCGGCCCGCACGACGGTGCGCGTCGGCGCATAGGCGTTGATGAACGTCCGCACCATGGGCACGTCGTACAGGTGCGTCGTATAGTTCAGCGAGATGAACACGGTGGGCAGCTCGGCGGCGTACCAGGGCACCTGGGCCGGCATGTCCCAGGTGATGCGGTAGACGTTCTGGGTGGCATAGCCCGCCACGTTGGAGAAGACCAGCGCCGCGTCGTACTTGGCCAGGTACTCGCTGCGGCTCTCGCTGCCCATGACCGGCTTGTCCGTGTCGAACAGGTCGACCTCGAACCCCACCGCCTGCAGCTCCTCGACGATCATGTCGCAGACCGTGTTGTCCTTGGGAGCGAACCGGGCCGCCATGAACGCCGACCCCGAGGAGAGGTAGTACAGCCGGATGCGCCGGTGGGTCTCCGGCCGGATGGGCAGCTGATCTCGGGTGTTCTTGACCAGGGTGATGCACTCCCGGGCGGCGGCCTCGGCGGCCTCCTGGTGCTCCGGACAGCCGACCACGCGCAGGCTCTCCTTGGGCGGCAGGATCGCGGCCTTTTCCACCCGGTGCAAGCCGAGGGTGGCTTTGGCCCCCAGGATGCGGCGCAGGGCGTCGTGAAGCCGCTCCTCGGTGATCACTCCGCTCCGGTAGCCGGCCATCATGAACTGCCAGTCCTCGTCGGTAAAGTAGAGGAACATGTCGCAGCCCGCGGCGATGGCCTGGGGCACGTGCTCGCGGCGCGGACGCACGGAGGTGAGCCCTACCATGTGCGAGGCGTCGGTGACGATCAGACCGTTGAACCCCAACTCGCCCCGGAGGAGGTCCTGGAGGAGCTCCGGCGCGATGGTGGCGGGGAGGATGTCCTCGTCGCGGATGCCGGGGCGCAGGCGCCGCGAGTAGTGGGGCATGGCGAAATGTCCGATCATCATGGTGTGGAGGCCGGCGTCGATGAGCCCCCGGTACACTCGCCCGAACGAGTCGTTCCACTCGTCCACCGAGAGGTCGTTGACCCCCATCAGGAGGTGCTGGTCGCGCTCCTCGACGCCATCGCCGGGAAAGTGCTTGGTGCAGGCCAGTACGTTGCTCTCGCGCACGCCCCGCACAAAGGCCAGCGACCGCTCGAGGACCCGATCCGGGTCGCTGGAGAAGGAGCGGGTGTTGACGATGGTGTTGCGCCAGTTGAGAAATATGTCGGAAACCGGGGCAAAGTTCCAGTTGCAGCCGATGGCCGCCGCCTCGCGGCCGCCGACCTTGCCCGTCAAGTAGGCGATTTCGTCGGTGCTGGCGGCGCCGGCCATGGCGTTGGTGGCCACCAGGGTCCCGTCGGACATCCCGCCGTTGCCCCCCGCCTCGCAGTTGGCGGCGATGAGGAGCGGGATGGGGCTGTGCTCCTGGAGGTAGCGGTTCTGCTCGTACAGGTCGGCGGCCGGTCGGTTCGGGTAGCGGATCCCGCCGAAATGGTAGGCGTCCAGCGCCCGCTGCATCTCGGCGGGCTCGTCGGAGCGGT
>JAAZBQ010000541.1 GCA_012513725.1 Chloroflexota bacterium | reverse complement strand
TCCCTGGCCGCCGAGCGAGAGGCGGCGGTGGTCTTTCCGCCGTTCTACTTTGGCCAGATCTATGAGGCGCGCTGCTTTCCCGGCGCGCTGACCATCCGCCCCACCCTGCTCATGGATCTCCTCCAGGCGGTGCTGGACGAGATCGGCCGCAACGGTTTCCGCAAGGTGGTCCTATACAACGGCCACGGCGGAAACAACGCCCTGGTGCGCTTTCTCGTGCAGTGCGCCCTGTGGGAGGAAAGGCCGTACACACTCTACCTGCCGACCGAAGCCGTCAGCCAGGACCGGCGCGAGGCGTATGACGCGCTCCGCGAGACGCACTATGGCGGCCACGCCTGCGAGGACGAGACCAGCGTCACCCTGGGCAACTTCCCGGGCCTGGTGCGCATGGACGCCGTCCCCGACGAGCCCGCCCGGCCCCGCGGGCGCCTGGGGCACCTGCCTACCACCTCCACCGCCGTCTCGTGGTACGCGGACTATCCCGAGCACTATGCCGGGGACGCCCGATCGGCCTCCGAGGCCAAGGGGAGTGAACTCGTCCGCCTGCGCGTCGAGACCCTGGCCGAGTACATCGCTGCGGTCAAGGCCGACGCGGTAGCCCCCGCTCTCCAGGAGGAGTTCTTTCGACGCGCCGACGACGTCGGGCAGGAGCCGTAGGGGCGTCTTCTATGGACTGCGGCAGCCGGGCTGCCGCCTTCCGTGCGGCGCGACGCATGCCGGCTTGCCCGAGGGCGACGACCGTCCTATACTCTCGAGGTTGCTTCGGCGCCGGCCCCGGGTATGCCCCGGGGGCCGGCGCTCCAATGAACGGGGATCGCCTGTGAACGTCGCTACTACCCTGCTCCTGGCGCTGGGCCTGGCCATGGACTCGTTTTCGGTATCGATCTGCTCCGGCACGATGGTGAACGGCTCGCGCCTTCCGCAGGCCCTCCGGGTCGGACTGGTGATGGGTGGCTTTCAGGCGGCCATGCCCGTGCTCGGCTGGTTGGGGGGCACAGCCCTCAGCGACCTGATCTGCGCCGTCGACCACTGGATCGCCTTTGGCCTGCTCCTGTTCATCGGCGGGCGGATGATCTACGAGGCATTCTGGGGCGACGGGGAGTGCGCCCTGATGGATACGAGCAACTGGCGCGTGCTCGTTGGGCTCGGCGTCGCGACGTCGATCGACGCGCTGGCCGTGGGTCTGACGTTGGCCGTTCTGGGAACGAGCATCGTGGTGCCCGTCCTCACCATCGGCGTGGTGGCGTTCGCCCTGTCCTTTGTCGGCGTGCTGATCGGCTGCCAGGCGGGAAATCTCCTCCGCGACCGGGTGCCGGTGCTCGGCGGGGTGATCCTCATCGGCATCGGCGCCAAGATATTGGTGGACCACCTGGGACCCGGCATCGGGGCGTAAGGACGTCCCCGCGGTCCCATGCGCCGCCGGTCGTGGTCCCGCCTCGACCTCAGCGCGGCGCTACCCCACCGGAAGCGCCCGCCTGCCCGGCACCGCGCAGCCGTTCGAACGCCCGCGGAGCGCCGGGCGCCTCCCTGGCGCGCACGATCCGCGCCACGCACTCATCCACCGTGAGCGCCGAGGTATCCACCTCGACATCGTACACGCCGTGGGCGTGCACCCGATCGTGCTGGTATCGCGCCGTGCCCGCCTCGCGGTCGCCCCGTTCCGCCTCGCGCCGTTCGGCCACCTCCACCGGGCAGCGGACCCCGACGAACAGAACGTCTAGCCCGGCCCACCGCTCCACGCACTCCTCGAGCCAGCCCTCTTCCTGAAGCACGTGGTCGACGATGACGCGGTTGCCCGCCTCAGCCAACGCGGCCACCGCCCGATGAAAGCCCGACACCGCGAGGGGGACGAGGCCCGCCAGGACCATGGCGTCCTCCCGGCACGTGGGATTCCAGTACCGCTCCGGATACAGGCACAGGAATCCGTCCACCGAGACGTGCATGTACGGGTCGGGCAGCCGCTCCTGGAGCGCTCGGGCGATGGTCGTCTTGCCGGAACTCGATGTGCCGTTGAGAAAGATGATGGATCCGCTCGCCATGTGTCCTGCCTCTTGATGCACGCCCTCGCTGGGGATTGCCGATGAGCCCACCGTTGCCGCGCGTTGGCGAAAGCACGCTAGCCCATGTACTGGATCCGCCGCTCGATCTCGGCCATGGTCATCTCTTCGGCGCCGGGCACCAGCCGCCGCACGATGCCGGGCGCGTCCTCCCGCTCGACGAGCCCCAGGCGGATGGCGTGGCGCAGCGGCACGAAATAGTCCGCCGGCAGCACCCGAAAGCGCTCGTCGCAACGCGGGTGGGGCAGCGGGTGCTCGATGAGCCCCGTCATCGCCAGGAACACGGCGAGGTAGTGCCGATAGATGCCCACGTTCCCGGGGGTCCAAAAGTCCTTGGCCGCCGCCTGGAGGTCCTGCTCGATAGCCAGCGCGCAGATCTCCCCCCGCTCGACGTGCTCGCGCCAGCGGCGGAATATCTGTGGGCTCATCTGCGAAGCGCCCAGGAGGTAGCCAAAGCGGTCGATGTACTTGCCGTACCGCGCCAG
This sequence comes from Chloroflexota bacterium, assembly GCA_012513725.1. GTDB lineage: Bacteria > Chloroflexota > Anaerolineae > UBA1429 > UBA1429 > JAAZBQ01. Next base: position 4,295 of record JAAZBQ010000541.1, on the reverse strand, counting down.
GGCGATGAACCAGTCGTTCCCGGTGGAAAACTGCACCCGCTCGGGCGCCACCGCCTCCACGACGTTGATGCGCAGGATGTCGTCGGCGAAATCGTACTGGCAGCGGTAGGGGCTCTTTTCGCTGATCAGCGCGCTCTTGTACTCCTGGATCTGGGGCGTCCCCGACAGGATTCCCTCGATCTCCTCGAGGTTCAGGTTGGACCCAAACCCCGGGATACCGATGTCGAGCTCAAAGAACACCATGCCCAGGTCGGTGAACTCGCCGATGGCCTGGCCGATCTCGCGGTAGACGCGGAGCTTCGTGTCGCTCGGCGCGTCGTACAGGCGCCGATCGGGCATGGGCATGTAGCGGATGCGGTCGGTCAGGCGCCGCTCACGAAGGCCCCGGTCGATCTCGGCGAGCATCCCGCGCAGGCGCGGCGCCACCTCATCCGCCGGGATATCCAGGGGATTCGTGTTCACCCCGGCCACGACCAGGGGCCGATCTTCGGCCAGGTAAGATGACTCCTCGCCGGCGACCTCTGCCGTGCGCCAGATGATCTCCTTGGTCAGGCCCCAGTCGTTGTAGATGGCCCAGGTGGTATCGACGTTCGTGGCGGGGACGCTCCCGCTGCGCACTACCTCGCGCACCAGGTTGTCGTAGGAGGCCCAGTCAAAGGTGCCATCGGGCTGCCAGGGGCCGTACATCGCCGTGGTGGCCAGGATCTCCTTGTCGGTCACCCGCTCCTGGATGTCGGCAATGGAGATATCGGCCTCGTTCCGGAAACGCCGCCACTCTTTCACTCGTTCCGTCATCGCACACCTCTCAATACGCCCTGCAAACGCTCGGGGCGCCAGCCAGCCGGGGGCTCCGCCGGGTAGCGCAGGAACTCGGACGCCGGGATCTCCCGCCCGTCCTGGGCGGCACTCGTGTAAAAGGCCTCCACCTGCCCCAGGAGGTTCAGCGCGTGGATGGCGTCCTTGGGATACGGGCTGCCCGTCAAGACGGCCAGGACATAGTCCCCGAGCTCGATGGCAAACGGATCGCGGTCCAGCAGGCTCACGTACTCCCAGTGGTCCCGCCACTCGACCTTGGCGCCCGAGACGGAGCGCTCCCAGCGGTTGGCCGGGGCCGTCTCGCGCCACTGCACCTTGAGCCCGTACAGGCCAAAGACCATGCTGCCCAGCTCGCCATCGACGGTGATCTCCAGGGGGCCAAACTCCGAGTTCACCCGGCGATACCACGACCACACCGAGGTGTTCACCACGCCGCCGACGTGCTGCCGGCGGAGCGCGGCATAGTCCTCTACGTCGCAGTCGATCACCGTGTGCCCATCGGTGCTCATCCGCTGGGGGACCACCAGCCGGGCCACGGCGGAGAGCGACTCGGTCTCGCCGAACAGGGCCTCGGAGAGGTAGCCCTCGTGGCTCATGTCCAGGATGATCCCTCCGCCCGCGGCGGCGAGGGTCCAGTTAAAGTCGGGGCGCTGGCCGGAGAACTCGGGGTTCCCGTCCAGCCCGGGACCCACCTCGTACCCAAACAGCATCTGGGCCGAGAGGGGGCGAATCCGGGGGATCAACTCGAGCGCCATACTGACGCCCGGCGTGGTGAGGAACTGGTGGACGACCCCGTGGCGGAACCCGCCCTCCTCCAGCGCCGCGACGATGGCCCGGCCATCGGCATAGTGCGGCGCCAGGGGCTTTTCCATGAACACGGCGGTCGTCTGGGGATCGAGGAGGGGCAGCGCATCCGCGAGGACCTGCCGGCGGATGCCCGTCGCCACGGTGTTATGGTACATCTGGTGCTCGGGGTTCAGGCGCCTGGCCTGCTCGACGGCAGCGCGCAGGTCGGTGCTATAGTGCTCGAGCCCCGCCTCTCGCGAGAGGTCCTCGAGGGCCGCCTGGCTCCGGCTCACGCCGATCCCCACCGGGCGGACGACGTCCGCGTCCAGGTGCAGCGAGCCCTCCTGGGCGATGCGCTGCAGCGCGCGCAGGGCGATGCGCCCCATGCGACCGGTGACCCCGTGGATGATCACGGGCAGGATAATGTCTCCCATCGTTCGCGCTCCTCTGTGGGTCGGCGCCACACGTGGCGTGCAGCGCCATCGAATGGGTGCGCTGAGGGGAGAGCGGCGTCACCTATGGCAACGAACCCGAGCGTGTGAGGGGGCACCCTCCTGTACATCGCCCATTATACCCGGCCGGGACGGCGCGATCAACGACATTTGGCGCATTGCTCGCCGGCCTCACTCCAGGCGCGGGCTATCATCCAGCAGGCCGCGAAGCGGCTCGGCGTGGGTGGCATCGTTCACCTTCAGGATGTACCGGCGCCGCCACTCGGGCGAATAGCGCACCACCGAGATGGCCGTCCAGTCGATCTCGAAAAAGCACGGCCAAGAATCCGAGTTCTCCATCCCCTGGAACACCCGCAGGATCATGTTGATGCTGCCGCCATGGGCCACCACCCCCACGCGCTCGAGCCCCTGCTCGGCCACCGTCGCCTGAATGGCCTCCCAGGCCTGGCGGACGCGGTCGAACATCCGGCGGTTCGCATAGTCAAAGTGCTCTTGCGACCACACGCGCATGTCGTCGTCATAGGGCGCACCGGACCAGCCGACCAAATCCACGGCGTTCGTCTCCCGAAGGCCATCCATCTCGGTATGGGGGAGATCAGGGATGCGCTGTAGGATCGCCTCCGCCGTCTGCCGGGCCCGGGTCATGGTGCTCACAAAGAGGTGCTGGAGGTCCCACACCATGGCGCGCTCGGCCAAGAGCACCGCCAGCCGGTGGCCCAGCGGGGTGAGCGGGTTGTGCTCGGTGATCGACACCCCGGGGCCATAGTCCACGTGCGAATGTCTCATCAGGAATACGTCTACCATGTCACGTCCTTTCACGCGCTCGGCGAGTCGATGCACTCACCGGTCAGAGTCTCCGCGCTCTCCGGCACGTTCTCGGCCCGAGCCGCGCCCCAGCGCCGGGAGATGAGGATGAGGGGTACCGTTATCGCCAGGAACGCCGCGCTGGCGCCGTACACCGGCCGCACCCCCCAAGAGTCCAGCAGTGGATACGCCAGCACCGGCGCCAGGCCGGAGCCCAGGTCCCCCATCGTCTGGTAGGCGCCGACCAGCGGGCCGCGTCCGCGGGCGGAGGAGAGGTCGCCCATCCACGCGACCAGCAGGGGTGGCACCACACCATAGGCCACGGCAGCCAAAAGCACGCCGAGCCCGATGGTCCACAACGAGTGCCCCAGGGCGAACGCGCTCAGCCCCAGCACCCCCACCACCTCGCCGAGGATCAGCACCGCCGGCCGGTCACGCAGGCGATCGCTGAGGTAGCCGAGCGCGGGGCCCACGGCGACGGTGATCAGGTTGCGAATGAACAGCAACGTGCCGGTGAGGCCCGCGACGCCGAGGACCAGGGTCCCGATCTCGATGTCCTCGCCAAAGGTGGCCAGCAGGTAGCGGCCAAAGGTCGCCGCGAACACCCCGGCAAAAAAGAACCGGTGGGCAAAGTTCAGCGCCGCGATGAGCCACAGCCTCCGGTCGGCTGCCCGCGCGGCCGACCGGGCCGAGCGCACGATGGCCCGGGCCCGCGCGCCGGCCGAAAGAGTCGGCGCATCGCGGGAGGGCGCCGGCTGGGGGCCGGGCGACGCCGCTCGCGTGCTCGGCAGGGTCAGCGCGCCCGCACAGCCCACTGCCGTACAGGCCCCCAACACCACCATCGCCACACGAAACCCATAGGCATCCACCAGGAACCCACCCAGCAAGGGCCCCACCGCGCCGCCAAAGAACGAAAAGGAGGCATACAACCCCGTCAGGCGCCCGCGGGTGGTCTCGACGCTGACGTCGAGGATCATGGCATAGGCGGCCACCGCCAGGAGCGCCCAGGCCACTCCCCATAGCGCCCGGAGGGCGAGGAGCGGCCAGAAACCGCGCACCAGCCCATAGCCCGCCGTCGACAGGACCCCGACGCCGATGCCGGCGATGTAGGGCGTGTTGGGGCCGACGCGGTCCGTGAGCCACCCGGTGACAAAGTTGAGCGGCGGCCGCACCAGGCGGTTGATGCTCAGGAGCCAGCCCACACTGGCCGCGGTGAGGCCCAGCGTCGCGTACTGGGAGGGCAAAACGGCATACATGGTGGCGTCCCCGAACAGCGCCAGGGCCGTGCAGGCGGCCAGGGTCCAGGTGACGCGCGTGTCTCTCCTCAAGGCGCCCCTCCGCGTGGCGAGCGAATCCATAGAGCGATACTCTAGCCGCGGATCGGGACCGGTGCAAGCGGCGGGCCCACGGGACGTCGGTTTGACGACGTCGCGCGCT
>JAAZBQ010000540.1 GCA_012513725.1 Chloroflexota bacterium | reverse complement strand
GCCGCGCTGGCCCGAGCCGATCACATCGACGACCTCACCCCCCAGGGTGGCGACGACGATGCGATGATGGCCGGTGTCGGCGATGAACAGCCGCCCACCGCTCTCATCGGCCAGCACCTTGCCGGGAAAGCGCAGGATCCCCCCGGCCGGCGACGCCGGGGCCGGCATCACCTCATCCAGGGGCGTGCGGTCCAGGATGCCATCGGCCTCGTAGCGCTCCAGCGCCTCGGCGATGAGGTCGCGAAAGACCCGATACACGCCCTCCCCCGAGTGGGTGCCGATCACCCGACCGCGGGGATCGATGAGCACCGTCGTGGGCCAGGCGCGCACGGCGTACGCCTCCCAAATGGTGAACTCGGGATCGTTGACCACCGGGTGGCGCACGCCGTAGCGCTCGATCACCCTACGGACGTTCTCAGCGTACCGCTCGTTCGCGAACTTGGCCGAGTGCACGCCGATGACGACGAGGGCGTCGCCGAACTCATCCTCCAGGCGCTGCAGGTCGGGGATGATGTGCATGCAGTTGATGCAGCCATAGGTCCAGAAATCCAGGAGCACCAACCGCCCACGCAGGGCGGCCAGGGAGAGGGGACGCGGGGTATTGATCCACTCGGCGCCCGGGGGGAACTCGGGCGCCCGCACCGTGCCGTACACGTCCTTTGCCAGCATCGCTACCTCCCGCCGGATGCACCCGCCGCTACCCTTGATGGTAAGCCCGGACGGGTGTTCTGTAAAGTGGAGAAGAGGGACGCGGAGACGCAGAGGAAAGACGCAGAGACGCAGGGAGGAATCGGGGGCTCAGGCGTCAACAGGGGCCCCCAGCCGCGCGTCGCGTGCGCGCTCTAGGGAGGCCCCGCTGTCCTGCTCCCTGTCATCCCGGATCGCCCGAGGAACCTCCCACTCGCAGAGTTCCTGGTCACCTTCACGACGCCCCCCGCTAGGCCCGGGGGACAGCGGTCGCAAGGCGCAGCAACTACCGTTGCAGTCATCCGCTCGGTTCACTGCGCCTGGGCGTTATCTTCTTGTCTTCCCTTATCTGCGTCTTTGCGTCTTCCCTCTGCGTCTCTGCGTTCCTCTTCTCTTCCGCCAACAACGACGACGTACTCGCCGCGGAGGCGCTGGCCCTGCACGCGAGCCAACAAGGCCGAGAGGGTGTCGCGGTCGACGGCCTCGAACATCTTGGTCAGGTCGTTACAGAGGGCGGCGGGGCGATCGCCGAGGACCGCCAGGGCATCCTCGAGGAACGCCGCCAGGCGATAGGGGCTCTCATAGTAGATGAGGGTGTAAGGCGAGGCGGCGTCGGCCTCCAGGAAACGCCGGCGGGCGCCGGAGCGCCGCGGGGGAAAGCCTCGAAAGGTAAACGAGTGGGTCGGCAGCCCCGAGAGCACCACGGCCATCACCAGCGCCGCCGGGCCCGGGACCATGGTCACCGGCAGGTCGTGCTCTACCGCCAGGCGCACCAGGGTATAGCCGGGGTCCGATATCCCCGGCGTGCCCGCGTTGGTCACCACGGCGACGTCCTGGCCATCCTCGAGGAGGCCCAGGACCCGCCGGCCGGCCTGTTCCTCGTTGTGCTCGTGAAAGGCGATCTGGGGTTTCTTGATGCCGTGGTGCTGGAGGAGCCGGCCCGTCTTGCGGGTATCCTCGCTGGCGACGACGTCCACCTTCTGGAGCACCTCCAGCGCCCGCAGGGTGATGTCGCCCATATTCCCAATCGGCGTCGCTACCAAGTACAGCATGCCACCTCGCGATCAGAGTACTGACAGAGACGGGGGCGACCCGTCCCACCGCCCACACCATATCCATACCGACGCAACGCGCAAGACGCCAAGCGAAAGCGGATGGTTGTAGGGCTTGCGCTTCGTGGGGTGGGGGTGTACGATCTTGGCCACGTGGCGACGCACGTCGACGGCCGCCACCCCACCGTTGTCCGGGCTGACATCATGGCTACTTGCCACAACCCCCGACTGCGT
>JAAZBQ010000539.1 GCA_012513725.1 Chloroflexota bacterium | reverse complement strand
CGGTTCCCATGCTCGCAGGCGATCAGACGTCCCGCGCGATCAAAGGTCAATCCGTTCGAGTTGCCGCTGGGCCGCCGCCAGGGGGCAACGTCTCCCGAGGCCGGATCCAGGCGGTAGATGGTGTCGGCCGGGATGTCGCTGAAGAGCAGGTAGCCGTCCGGGTGCCACACGGGGCCCTCGGTAAAGCGGAAACCGCCGGCAACTTCCTCCGGCGTGGTCGATTCGAGCAGCTCCAGGATGCCCATCGCGCCCTCCTCTGTCTGGACAGGATGCACAGGATTCATGGGATGATCGCGGGCCCCGTCAGAGCGTGGTGGCCTGGAGAGAACCCGCGGTCGCGTCAGTGTTCTCCCGTTTCCTCCATATGGGTTCAGGTCGCACCGGCCCCGTCTATCGCTCGGTTTGGTCGGCGAGCCACGGGGCGCGGAGGTGCAGTTCGTCGGCGAGGCCCTCCAGCTCGCGGCGGTGCTCCTCACCGATCGGAATGCCCTCTGCCGTGTAGCGGGGCTCCTTCTCGGCCTCGGGTCCCCCGGGCAGGTAGGGCTGAAAGCCCGGCAGCGGGGCCATTCGCTGGGCCGCGCGCACGTACTCGTCGATCTCCCGCCGGTACGCGGCGGGGTCCATGAACAGGTCGATGCGCAAGGCAATGATCAGCGCCCCCTGGTTGCCGCCGGCCCAGGGCCGTTGGGAGGCGTTCGGATCGATGGTGAGGCCCGAAAGGAGCCCTCCCCAGGCCTGGCAGATGACCCCCAGGCCGATCGATCGCAGCACCAGGCCCGGCGCCAGCGCGGCGATCTCGTCCCGGTGCGGGTCCGACCGGTACAGGTCGTGCATGGCGCCAAAGTCGAGCACCAGGGGGGCCTCTTCCTCGGCGGGCGCCGAGAACGACATCGGCGAGCCGCCGGCTGCAGCGTGGATGGGATCGCCCGGCTGGAGGCGCAACTGGTGGCCGGAGGTGACGTAGCACAACAGGTCGTGGGGCAGCGTCATCCGCGAATAGATGCCTGCCGCCCCGATGTGGTTGTGGTTGCGCGTCATCAGCACGGCGATCCCTTCCGCCAGCGCCTTGTCGATGAGGCGCAGGGTGCCCTCGTAGGCGGGAAAGTAGCCCAGGCCGCCGTCCCCGTCGACGAGGAGGCTGCTGGGCGTCTCGCGTACCACGCGCACCGCGGGATCGGGGTTCAGGGTGCCCTCCCGCGTGTCGTGGCAGTAGCGGGGCAGCCGCGCCGTGCCGTGGCTGTTCACGCCGCGCAGGTCGTTCTCCACCAGCAGGCGGGCCAGCAACTCGGACCGTCCGGGCACCAGCCCCGCGGCGTGCAGCGCGCGAAAAGCAAACCCCCGCAGCGCCTCCGCTGGTAAGCGGATGGCGTCTTGTGGCTCCAGGTTCATGACACCTCCTCACCGTGGCGACGGGGCGTCAGGTGCTGCGCAGGTAACGCACGCGGTCCATGACAAAGCGCAGCGGCTGCCCCTCGGCGAAACGACGGACATTCTCCAGGCACACGCAATGATAGTCCTCGAGCCGGTCGGTTTCTTGGTAATAGTCGGGCGGATTGCGCCCGATCCG
>JAAZBQ010000538.1 GCA_012513725.1 Chloroflexota bacterium | reverse complement strand
TGCGGCCCGGGGGTACGCTGTCGCTCATCGAGCACATGCAAGGCGCCACGCCGGTGGCGGGGTTCCTCACCCGGAGCCTGACGAGGCCCTGGCTGCGGATCAACGGGGCATGCCACCTGGACCGCGAGACGGTGGACACCGTCCGCCGCGTCGGGCTTCGCGTGGAGCGAGAGGAGCGCTACCTCGGGGGGATCGTACGGGTGGTGCGGGCGACCAAGTAAGGGGCGTCAGTCCTCCTGGGGCGGGCCGACGCGCTCCTCGACCAGGGCCAGGAGCCAGGCCATGTCGTCGATGGTGCCCGGCTCCAGGCGCATGACGATGGGTTGGCCGTCGCCATCGGGCGGGCCCTCGAGGATGTAGGTGGATCCCGGCCAGTACAGGATCTGTTCCGGATCCCGACCGCCCTTGGGGAAAAAGCGGCTGAACCAGGTGACCCGCCCGAGGCGCGTCTGCCGGAGGGGCAGGGACTGGTGGCGAAAGCCGCGCACGTTGGCCCAAGCCAGGTGCTCGTCTCCCCAGCGGGAGCGCCGGCTGATGCCCTGGTCGGTGACCACGATCTCCTCCTCGCGGAGGGCGAACCAAAAGTAGAGGCCCACCAACAGGGGGGTGGAGACCAGGGCGACATAGATCCAGATCCAGCGCGTGGTGAACAGCCGCTGGACGCTCATGCCGCCAAAGCCGATCTCGCGGCCCAAGAGGGAGAGGGCGGCCAGCACGAGGGAGAGGCCGCACAGCACCAAGAGGTAGCGCCCGCCCTGGCCGGCAAAGGTCTCCCGCTCGGGAACCGTCTGCCCGCAGCCAGGGCAGGGGCGCCCGCCCGGGGCGGCCGTCTTACAGTCGGGGCATAGCATCGCGTTCACCTGTGCGTCGGTCGCCGCGCCGGGGCGCGCGACGGGGCCGTTCAGTAGAGTCGAGTGGGAGTGTAGCCCCACACCCCCAGTGCGTCAAAGGCCGGGCAGTGCCCGGGCCGAGAAGAGGAGCACCTTGAACCCCTTTCATCCCGCGGATCACCCGCACCGCCGCTACAACCCCCTCACCGGAGAGTGGATCCTCGTCTCGCCCCACCGCACCAAGCGGCCCTGGCAGGGCCAGGTGGAGCGGCCGCCCATCGAAGAGCGCCCCTCCTATGACCCGGCCTGCTACCTCTGCCCCGGAAACGAGCGCGCTGGCGGCGCCCGAAACCCCGACTACCGGAGCACCTACGTCTTTGATAACGACTTTATGGCCCTCCTTCCCGACGTGCCCACCGGCCGCATCGACCGGGATGGCTTGTTGGTGGGCGAGAGCGAGCGGGGCCTCTGCCGGGTGATCTGCTACTCGCCGGACCACAGCCTGACCCTGGCCGAGATGGCGACCGGGGACATCCGCAGCGTCGTCGACGTGTGGGCGGAGCAGTACCGGGAGATCGGCGCCCTGCCGTACATCCGTTACGTGCAGATATTCGAGAACAAGGGGGCCATCATGGGCTGCTCCAACCCCCATCCCCACGGGCAGATCTGGTGCAACGAGACCGTCCCCCAGGAGCCGGCGGTCGAGGGCGTCCACCAGGCCGCCTACTTGGCAGAGAGGGGCTCCTGCCTGCTGTGCGATTACGGGGCGCTGGAGATGGAGGAGGGGGAGCGGCTGGTCTGCTCCAACGACCATTTCTCTGCGGTGGTGCCCTATTGGGCCACCTGGCCGTTCGAGACGATGATCGTCTCCCGGCGCCACGTGGCCTCACTCCTGGAACTCACCGACGCCGAGCGCGACGGCCTGGCCGACGTTATCCGGCGGCTGGCCGTGCGCTACGACAACCTCTTTGAGGTCTCCTTTCCCTACACCATGGGCATCCACCAGCAGCCCACCGACGGGGAGGAGCACCCGGCCTGGCACCTGCACCTGCACTTTTACCCGCCGCTCCTGCGCTCGGCGACGGTGCGCAAGTTCATGGTCGGCTATGAGATGCTGGCCAACCCCCAGCGCGACCTGACGCCCGAGGCCGCCGCCGAGCGCCTCCGCGCCCTATCGGAGACGCGCTTCGTCTGACGCGCGGCACCTTCCCGGAAGGCAAGGCGCCTTCCGGGAAGGGGAGAACCTTGAACGCGCTGAACGAGGTGTCCGATTTCGCCCCGTATTGACCCCTGAAATTGAACGCCCTGAACAAACCCCGCCGCCGCACTTGAGTTCTCGCCCCGCCAGCCTACAATGGGGCGCATCCGCATCCCGCCCAGCACACGGAGGCATACTGTCCGATGGCCAAGAACGGTTCGCTCCCCCACAAGGTCGTCCTGATCGACTATGACGAGGCGATCTTTTCGCCCATGGGCTTTGAGGCCGAGATGCTCGCCGCGGCGGGCGCTTCCTGGGAAGCCCGCCAGTGCCGCAGCGCCGAGGAAGCCCTGGCGATGGCCCGCGACGCGGACGTGGTCGCCGTCCAGTCCACCGCGCTGTTCATGAACCGCGAGACGATCCCGCAACTGGAGCGCTGCCGCTGCATCATCCGCGCCGGCGCTGGATACGACAGCGTGGACTATCAGGCCACCACCGCGGCGGGCATCATGCTCTGCAACACGCCGACCTACTGCACGCCCGACGTCGCCGACCACGCCATGGCGCTGCTGCTCGGGGCGCTCCGGCACGTCCCCCGGCTGGATGCCGGCATGCGCCAGGGCCGCTACCCCCGCCTCCTCGCCGTGCCCACCCGGCGCATGGTGGGCACCACCGTGGGGATCGTCGGCCTGGGGCGCATCGGCGGGACGGTGGCCCGCCGGCTGAGCGGCTGGGACGTCAACCTCCTCGTCTACGACCCCTACATCTCCCAGGAGCGGGCTGATGCCTTTGGCGCTCAGATGGTGTCTTTTGACGACCTCCTGGCGCGGAGCGATTTCATCACCATCCACGCCCCCCTCACCGAGGAGACTCGTCACATGTTCGACCGCGCGGCGTTCGCCAAGGTCAAACCCGGCCTCGTGCTGGTGAACTCGGCCCGCGGGCCGATCGTCGACCAGGAAGCGCTGATCGAGGCCGTGGCGGACGGGCGGGTGTGGTCCGCCGGGCTGGACGTGTTCGAGGAGGAGCCCCTCCCCGCCGATTCGCCCCTCATCGCCCACGACAACATCATCCTCACCCCCCACGTCGCGGCCAACTCCCCGGAGGCCCGCCACGACGTGTACCAGATCATCTGCCAGATCGCCATCGACGTCATCCAGGGGCGCATCCCCGAGTTCGTGGTGAACCCCGAGGTGCTCGAGCACCTGCGGCACGTGTAGGAGGCCCGCAACCATGCCCACCAGCCCGGATACCACTGCCCAGCACCCCCCGATGCCGACGGCCGCCGAGGTCGCGGCCGGCTTCGGCGATCCGCCGCCCGAGAACGGCCCGATCCTCTGGTGGGGCTGGACGGGGGAGATGACGGAGGAGGTGCTCGCCCGGGACCTGGACGCCATCCGCACCCTCGGGTTCCGGGCGGTCATGATCGAGGCCGGCTATGGGCTCTCCCCCCGCTACCTCTCCGAGGGCTGGTTCGCGGCCGTCCGCACCGCCGTCGCGCTGGCCGAGGCGCGCGGGCTGCGGGTCGTCCTCGTGGACGAGGGCAAGTACCCTTCGGGCTTTGCCGGCGGCAAGTTCACCCGGGAGCGGCCCGATCTGCGCATGCAGGGCCTCGCCGTGGCGGACAAGGTGCCGGTATCTTCCGGGGAGACCCTCGTGCGGCCGCTCGGGCCGGAGGTCGTCGGCGCCCTGGCCTTGAACACCTTGAACGAGGAGCACCGGCTGCTGGACACATCCGGCCAGGAACTCCGTTGGACGGCGCCGGAGGAGGGCGCGTGGGAGGTCTGGGTGGTGGATCGCGCCTTCCGCACCGCCGTCACCCGAGACGTGCACAACCCCACCCAGGAAAAGGACGCCTCCAGCAGCCTGTACGACTATATGAACCCGGCGGCCACCCGCCAGTTCCTGGACTGGGTCCACGAGCGCTACGCGGAGACCCTGGGCGACGCCCTGGGCCGCACGGTCTTGGGGATGCGCAGCGACGAACCCGATTACGCCCACCTCCCCTGGACGCCCCGCCTGCCGGAAGAGTTCGCCCGGCGCAAGGGCTATGACGTGGGCCCGCACCTGGCGGCCCTGTTCGCCCCGCACCCGGACGAGGAGACGCTGCGCGTCCGAGCGGACTATTGGGATGTGTGGTCGACGCTCTTTGCCGAGGCGTTCTTCCGGCCCCTGGGCGCCTGGTGCGCTTCCCACGGCCTGGAGTACCTCGTGCACCTGAACCACGAGGACAAGATGCCCTGGCTGGTCCGCTCGGAGGGGGACTTTTTTCGGCCGATGCGCCACGTCTCGCTGCCCGGCATCGACACCATCTGGAACCAGATCTGGCCGGATCGGGTGGCGGACTTTCCGCTCCTGGCGTCCTCCGCGGCGCACCTGGGCGGCCGGCCGCGGGCTTTTTCCGAGTCCTTTGCTGCCTACCGCACCCCGCCGGACCTGGCCCAGGCCAAGTGGGTGGTCGACCACCAACTGGCCCGGGGCATCAACCTGTTCGAGTTCATGTTCTACCCCTCCTCGGCCTCCGCCCCCGAGCGGCGAGGGTTCATGGCCGAGCCGGGCTTTCCGGCCCTCGCCGCCTACGTGCGGCGAGCCTCCTACCTCCTCGCCCAGGGTCAGCCGGCCGCCGACGTGGCCGTGTACTATCCGACGATGTCCCTATGGCTGGGTGACGAGGCGGCCGACGCCGGCGCATGGGGAACAGTCCGGACGCTCCTAGAGGCCCAGCGCGGCATCGACCTCGTGGACGACGACACGCTGGCCGGCGGCGCCGGGGCGCTTGCCAACGGGTTCGGCGAGCGCTACCGGGCGGTCCTCGTCCCGCCCACCCGGGCCATCTCCCGCGGGGCCCTCGAGCGCCTGCGGGCGGCATCCGCGGCGGGGCAAGCGGTCACGATCCTGGGAACCGCGCCGGAACTCGTCGTGGAACGCACCTTCCGGGGTGCCCAGGGCCCCGCAGACGTGGCCTGGGCGCACCGCGCGCCCTCCGGCGCCCTGGATCCCGCCAGCCTGCCGGCGCCGGACGTGCTGTTGGACCGCATCTGCCCAGGCATCGTGGCCCACCACCGCCGCTGGCGGGACGCCGAGTGCTACCTGCTCTTGAACGAGTTGAACGAGGCGCAAGAGTGCGTCGCCCGGCTGCGGGGGCGCCTCCCGGCGCGCGCCTATGACGCCGCGACGGGCGAGGTGACAGACCTTGCCGGGGCAATCCAGGAGGAAGAGATGGTGCGCCTGCCGCTCACGCTGGGCCCTTGGGAGGCGCGCTACGTCGTCCTGGGCAGTGCGTGAGCACCACCACCCGGGACGCAGACTGCGGCGGGCTTGCCACCGGGTGACTGGAACGGCAACCGGAGTCCGTTGTCGGCCGCGCTAGAGAGGTGGGTATGCCCGTCGTGGGAACGCGCACCAACGTAAGGATCGGCGCTGCCAAAGGTCAGCGCCGATCCTTACGAGGGCGAGCGGCCTACTCGCAGAGCACCGCCCGCACCACGCCGACGTCCGGCTCCACCCAGATGCCAAAGTCCGTCTCGTCGCCGTTACGCCGGCGGGTCGGGCAAAAGACGCCCTCCGCGTCGAAATACCCCTCCTCCACGCGGACATAGTTCGTCGACCGGGGCTGCAGCCAGGGCTTGGTCACCGTGGTGTCCATGGCCTCCTCCGGCGAGGTCACCCGCCGCAGGAGGAGGCGAAAGCCGCCGCCCACCACATAGAACTCGTGCTCAGAGGTCTGGAACACCAGCCCCCGCCCCCGCACCTCCGGGCCGCCGATGCTGCCCAGGGGCCGCGCGCCCCGGTGGCGCCAGTCCTTGTTGGCGTGGGTCACCTCTGCGTCGCCGAACTGGGCCAGCCCGGTATAGCCGTCCAGATCCAGGCGCTGGAAGCCCATGTACTCGTCCTGGGCCACCGCGTGGATGTGGGGCGTGCCCTGGTAGCGCAGGATGAGCGGGATCGCCGCGGCGGCCGCCCGCCACGACCCGGCCAACTGCTCGGCCTCGGGGCGCAAGGCGCCCTCGTCGTCCAGCATGTTCTCCACGCCAAAGCAGGCATAGCCGATGGCGTCGTGCTCGGCGATGGCGCGGAACACGTTCCAGGCGTTCGCCCCGCCCGTCGGCGACTCGGGCACCAGGAACGGGTTATCGGGCCGGGAGTAGGTCTCGCACAGGCGCCGGAAGCCGAACGGATCCTGGGGGTAGATGTCCGGGGCGATGAGGTCCACGTGGGGTGCCGCCCAGCGGTAGATGTCCAGGACCTTGCTCACCGCGCCCCCCGAGGGGTAGGAATCCCCCGGCACGCTCCACTCCACCTCGCCGAGCCAGACGTTCACGTACATCGGCAGGGGGTAGATGGCCTTGCCCGCCTCGGCGATGCGGTCGATGTAGCGGGCGATGGTCCAGGCGGTGAGGCACTCGCCCCCCTCCCGACCAAAGAGCGTCTCCCAGTCGCCGCCCTCGCGCCCGCCGGCGGCCTGCCACAGGGCGTGGACGCGCCCCCCCTCCGCGGCGCGCAGCCGCTCGATCAGCTCCGCCGGGACCTCGCCCCGGTAGGCGGCCTCTCCGGCCGGCCCGTAATCGCGGGGGGAGCCCAGGGTCCCCGGCTCGTTCTCGATCTGCAGGCCGATCACCGCACGCCCTTTGTCGTGATCGCGCAGGAACTCACACAGGGCCGAGAACGCGGCGCGGTCGGCGGCCAGGGTGGCCTCGGCGTGGGGCGAAAGGCTCCAGATCGCCTTGCCCGTCGGCGAGACGACCCGGGGAAAACGCGCCGGGTCCTGCTTGACCCACGCGGGGGCGTAATCCATGTCCCCGTTCTTCCAGGTGGCAAACCACAACAAGACGAGTTTCACCTTGTACTGCCCCGCCAGGGTCAGGAGGTCCGAGACGCTACCCCACTCAAAACGACCCTCCTCGGGCTCGACCTGATCCCAGTACACGGGGATCTCGACGGTGTTGCCGCCCAGGTGCTCGGCGACGACCTGAAAGGCACGCTCCGCCTCCTCGAGGGAGTAGCCACTCGAGTTGCGCGCCTGCCCGCCGAGGGGAAAGAAGGGCTGACCATCGACCGTGAACACCCGCTGGATCGTAGACATCGCCACCTCCTCGCTGAGATCCCCCGGCCCGATGGGGCCGGAAGCCGGTACGCTGCGCGCCTCCCCGGCGCGCCGGGTCCGATGATACCCCCTGCCCCCGCCACTGTCGACCGCCAAAGCCCACAGCAGAGCCCCCCTGGTCGGCATGCCGACCAGGGGGGCCATTTCCATGTGATACGCTGCGTCTCCGCGTCTTGTCTCCGCGACTCTGCGTTCTCTTCCTACTGCGGATCCATCAGGCGGCCGGTGAACAGCACGCTCCCGGTACCCTCGTCGCGGATCAGGAACAGGAAGGGGTTGTCCAGCGTCACGTCCAGCACCTCGGTGGGCATCCCCGTGACCCGCATGACCACCGCCGTCGAGGCGGCCGCCTCGGTGCCCTCTTCGTTCACCTCGACAAAGGCCTTGTGCGCCACCGCGTCGATGAGCAGGTCCCGCGTGCCGTCCATGCCGGAGAAATCCGCCACGTCCGGCAAGAAGGCATCCTCGATCCCCAAGGCCTTGAGCGCTTCGGCGAGCTTGAACTCCGACTCGACCCGGAACTTGGGCATCGCCAGGCGCACCTCGCCGGACCCGAGCCCGGCCAGGATCTCCTCGAGCCGCTCGGCGTCGAGGTCCGCCTCAAAGTCCTCCAGAGTGCCGGCGGTCGGCATCAGGATGGTCATGCGCATCTGGTGGCCGACGTAGGGCAGCTCGATGGCCGTATAGTCGTCCTCCTGGCGCACCTGGAACCTGTCCTGCTGGTGCATCATGGGCACCTGGACCTCGGTGCCGTCGGCCAGGTAGAACGTGCCGTCGGCGGTGGCGGCCTCCTCAAAGGGCAGCAGCCAGGAGGCCTGGAAGTAGATGGCGTTGACCAGCACGAGCCGCGTCAGGGCATCCACATCGCCCTCGGCGAGGAGGTCCTCGATGAGGTTCTCGGTCTGCTCGGCGACCCACTCGTTGATCGCTTCGCGGGCGGCCTCGCTATCGTTCTCGAAATCCACCTGTTCCAGCCCCGCGCCATAGTGGCGCTCCAGGAGCGCGAGGAACTCCTCGCGGAAGGGATGCCCCTCCTGGCCCCACAGGGCGTTCGCCACCTGCAGGCTGAATCCGGTGGCCTCGTCGGGATCCACGTCGTCGGCGCGAGAGGCCAGGATCTCGTCCAGCGCGGCCATCGCCGCGTGGAGCCGCTCGTCGTCCAGGGTGAACCCGAGGGTCTCGGCCATCTGGGCGGCGGTGTCGCCCTCGGCGCCGGCATAGGCCATCGCCAGGGCCTGGGAGATGCTATGGGGCGAGAGGAACAGGTTCCCTTCCTCCCCAGCGGCGAGTAGGCGATAGAGGTCCAGGGCGAACTGCGTATTGCCCGCGACCAGATCGGCGATGTCGTCCTCGCCGGCCTCAGCACCTTCGCCGCCGGGTAGATCCACCGCGGCACCCTCGGGCAGCGGCCCACCGTAGACCTCGGCGGTGATCACCACCGGGCGGCCGGGGGCCTCGCCCGTGCGATGCACGACGAGGACGCCCAGGGAGTCGTTCCGGTAGGCCGAGGCGCGCACGGGGCCTTCGGCGGCGTCGTTCGTCGCGTCCGGCTGCAGGCCGTAGTTCGTCAGGTAGGCGCGCACGATCTCATCGATGGGCCCGGTGAGATCCCCGGCCGTCACCTTCCAGCCCTCCACGGTGTGGGTCTCGCCATCCGCCCCCACCCACTGGAAGGTGGCCGGCTCGGGCGGCGAAAAGGGCACCGAGGAGAGAGTCAGCAGCCCGCCAACGAGCGTCTCGGCATCCTGCGCCACGGGCTCTTCCGGGGCGGGCTCGGCCGTCGGATCGTCGATGGGCTCCGGCGTCTCGACCGGCTCAGTCGTGGCCGGCACCTCGGTGGGCGGCACATCCGTGGCCGGCACCTCGGTGGGTGCATCGCCGGGACCTGCGGGCGGTAACGTACCCGCCGGCGCGCAGGCGCTGACCAATAGCGCCAGGCACAGCATTGCGGCTATCGTTCGTCTCAACATGACGCCTCCTACTGGGTGAATGGTCGTGGAACGCCGTATCGGGCGCTCCCTGTAGTATGGTGACGCATGAAGCGCTTGCTGGGTTCCCGATCCACGTCCCGAGAATGGTCCAAGCCTCACTTTTTGCCCATCGCCGCCCACGGCCTTTCCGCGTCCATGACGTCCTCCGCCGTGATCTTGCGGAGCACCCGGCAGGGGTTGCCCGCCGCCACCACCCCGGAGGGGATATCCCTGTTCACGACGCTCCCCGCGCCAATCACCGCGTCGTCGCCGATGGTAACCCCCGGCAACACGGCGACCTGGGCCCCCAGCCACACGTTGTTGCCGACGGTGATAGGATAGGCGTATTCCAGTCCCTCCGCGCGCTGCGCGGCGTCCAGCGGGTGCCCGGCGGTGTAGAACCCGCAGTAAGGGGCCAGGAACACGTTGTCACCGAACGTCACCCGCCCCCCATCGAGGATCACGCAGCCGTGGTTGGCGTAAAAGTTGTCGCCGATGCTCACGTTGTACCCATAGTCACACCAGAACGGCGGCTCGATCCAAAAGGCCCCCGCCACGT
>JAAZBQ010000537.1 GCA_012513725.1 Chloroflexota bacterium | reverse complement strand
TGGCGGCGTCAGTGTACTCAGGCCATGGGCTCTCGGCGATTGCCGGGGCCGCAGTCACTAACAACAGACACACAGCCAGCATAACGTGAGTTGCCTTCCTGCACTGCATTGTGCTTTCCTCCATTGGAAGACACACAGAACATTCATTAGCTGTGTGACGACCGGGTGTGCTTCACTTACGGAGACACGGTATCCTCCTTTCTAGTACGCGTGAACCACGCCGTGTGGGACGAGGGCTACCCGTGGCAACCCTGCCCTACAATAACACATACGAGGGCGTGCCGAAAGGGCAAAAGCGGAAGTCCTTCTTTTCCGGATCCGGAAGGTTTTCCACGCCGATAGCCCCGATGACCGCTCCCGCAGACGACAACTCCTCTACGCCTGCAGAAATGCGTGAGTCGCAGGTTCCCCTCCGGCGCCTTCGGGCCTCGCAGGCCGCGTGTGGTCCTCCGGGCGGGCGCTATCTTGTCGTACGGGGCTAGGCTAGCCCTCCAGCGGCCGCACGTCCTCGGCGTCCCAGGCGACCTTGACCCGGTCGCCGACAGCGAACGCACCACCGGAGTGGCCGCCGTGGTTCTGCACCCTCGCCACCACCGTCTCCCCGGTCGGCAGGCCCACCACGTAGCGCGTGTCGGTGCCGATATAGACCCGCTCGCGCACCTCGCCCAGGAGCGTGTTCCCATTGGCCTGCTCGGGGCGCAGGAGGTGTAGCTTTTCCGGGCGCACCGTCAGCGTCACGGGCTGCCCCTCGGCGAGGTTCAGCCCGTGGAGGGCGGCGAGCACCCGATCGGCCCCCACCGCCACCTGCACCGTCTCCCCGTTCCGCGCGGCCACCTCCCCGGCGATAAAGTTGCTCTCCCCGATGAACTCGGCGACGAACCGGGTGGCCGGCCGCTCGTAGACCGTCATCGGGTCACCCACCTGGAGGATTGCGCCATCGTTCATCACCGCGATGCGGTCGGAGATGGTCAACGCCTCCTCCTGGTCGTGGGTGACGTAGATGAACGTGATCCCCACGCGCTGCTGGAGGTGGTTCAGCTCGATCTCCATCTCCTTGCGCAGCTTGAGGTCGAGCGCCCCAAGCGGCTCGTCGAGGAGGAGCACGGCGGGCTCGTTGATCAATGCCCGGGCCAGCGCCACGCGCTGCTGCTGGCCGCCGGAGAGCTGCCCAGGTTTGCGGTCCGCCACGCCGGGCAACCGCACGAGGTCGAGCGCCTCGTGGACCCGCCGGTCCCGCTCCGCCCGGGGCACCCGCTTCACCGCCAGGCCGAACGCCACGTTCTGCCCCACGGTGAGGTGTGGGAACAGCGCATAGTTCTGGAACACATAGTTCACCGGCCGGCGATACGGCGGCACGCGGGACATCGGTCGGCCCTCGATGTAGACCTCCCCATGGGTCGGTTCCTCAAAACCACCGATCATCCGCAGGGTGGTGGTTTTGCCGCAGCCCGAGGGCCCCAGGAGGGCAAAGAACTCCCCCGAGTGAATGGCCAGGTTCACCCCGCAAACGGCGGCGACATCTGGAGCGCCCCCCCGCCCTCCGGCGAACACCTTGGTCAGGTCACAGAGTTCCACGGATAGCCCCGTCACACGATCCCCCTCCGGGCCGTCGGTTGGCCCTTACGTCTCAGCCACTCGGAGAACAACAGCATCGCCGTGGAGGCGACCATGACGACGGCTGCCAGCGTCACCACGATGGGCAGGCGGTTCGGGAAGCGCAGCTGCGAGTACAGGTAAATCGGCAGCGTCGGCTCGGTGCCCGCCAGGAAGAACGACACGGCAAACTCGTCGAACGATGTGGTGAACGACGTCAAGAACGCCGCCAGGATGGCGGGCGCGCAGATGGGCAGGGTCACCCGCCCCAGGGTGCCCCAATACGTGGCGCCGAGATCCATGGCCGCCTCCTCCAGGGAGGACGGGAACCCGGTCAGCCGGGAAGAGACGATCAGCACCACGTAGGGCAGCGAGATGATCACGTGGCCCACCCCCACGGTGAAAAGCGAGAGGGGCACGTTCAGCAGGCCGAACAGGATCAGGAGCGCCACGCCGAGTACCACGTAGGGAATGACCAGCGGCATGGAGGCCACCGCCAGGAACGCGCCACGCCCCCGAAACCGATAACGCACCAGCCCGATCGCGGCCATGGTGCCGAGGATGGTGGAAGCGGTGGAGGTGCACAGGCCCAGGATGATGCTGTTCCGGGTGGCCTTGAGGAGTTCCGTGGC
>JAAZBQ010000536.1 GCA_012513725.1 Chloroflexota bacterium | reverse complement strand
TGAGGCCGGCCAGCTCCATGTCGGCGGCCGGGGCGATCAGGCCGCCCCGCAGGCCGTTCCACAACTGGGTCGCCTGGGGGGGCAGATCTGCCCATAGGGAGGCGTCGCCCATGGAGGGGTGCACGCAGGACTCCGGCTCGGGCAGTTCGCGGAAGGTAGCCCGGAGCCCCAGGAAGAGGTCGCGGACCTCCACCCGAGGATCGTCGATGCGCATGGCGCCGTCCAGGGGGCCCAGGGCGCCGTCCTCCAGATAGCCCTGGCCAAGGAACCGCGGGCCTACGTCGAGGAGCACCACGGAGCGCCCCGCCTCGATGGCCGTCCCCAAGGCCCGGCGGAGGTCCTGGTCGCCCTCGAGCCGCTCCCACGTCTGCCGGGACGCGACGATCAGCCCTGCCTCCGGCGAGCCCAGGGGCACGGCGGGCAGCCCGTGGGCGGCCAGCAGCGCGGCGAGTTCGCCCTCGTCGGGCGGCAGGGCCACGGAGATGCTGGTCAGCGACTCGGGCGCTCGGGGCCGCAGGGTCCGGCAGTGCCAGGCCGAGACCACGGGATGCTCTACCCCATCGGGCACATCGCGCAGTGTGGCGCTGAGGCGCCAGTCGCCCTCCCGCCGGGGCATGGCCAGCGACACCATCCGGCGCTCGCGTCCATGGGGCGGCACCGTGCAGGTGACCTCGACGGCGGTCTCGGGCTCCGATCCACCCGCGGGCGAGATCGCGACCGTGGCCGTGATCGCGGCCGCATGCTGCGTGTCGTTCAGGAACCACACCGGCAGCGACACCTCCTGGCCGGGCAGGAAGCTCCTATCCCACACCTCCAGGCTAGCCGCCAGTGGCGAGTAGGCGGCGGCAAGGCCATCCCATACCGGCTTGGGTCGCCCCTCGGCCAGAGGGCCGAGAAAGTGGTGGCTGCCGTCCTCGGGGGAGCCCAGGATGCAAAAGGGGCTGAACCCGGCGGCGCCCAGGCGGCGCCAGTACTCGGCCACCCGGGTGTTCGACTCGGTGTGCAGGCGCAGGCGCGCCGCGCGGGTGTGCCCGCGGCCCAGGAAGCGCAGCAGGGCGCCGCGCTCCGTAGGGTACCCGCCGGGATCGCCGCGGCCATCCAGATAGTTGCCCCCGAACTCGTCCACCATGATCGGCCGGTCGAACTGCTCCGCCGAGTCATAGTACAGGCCCAAGTTCTCGAACAGGCTCCACCAGTACTTGTGCACGTGGATGACGTCGCGGTGGCCGATCACCAGGGGCGGGTACTCGGACGTCACCTCGTCGAGGGCGCCGAACGCCTTGGCCACCTCGTCGCCGTGGCTCTCGTTCCAGGGGTGGATGATGGCCACAGACGGATGGCGCATCAAGAGGTCGAACCAATCCCGCCACTGGGCAACGAGGGAATCGTGGGAGGCGGCGATGCCGTGAAAGAACGACCACTCGGCCTGCACCAGGAGGCCGTGGCGGTCGCAGAGATCGAGGAACCCCTCGGGCGGCATCCCGAGGTGGAAGCGCAGCGTGTTCGCCCCATACCCTTTGAGGCGGCGGACGACGTGCTCGGCGAACCACGCCTCGTCAAACGCCAACTCGCGCGCCTCGGGGTCGCGGGCCCAGCGGTGCCAGACGACGGTGCCCGCCCGTAGGGTGACCGGGTCGCCGTTCAGGCGGAACCGGATCCCATCGACCGTAAAGCGCTTCAGCCCCCAGGGGTGCGCGACGCGGTCGAGGACGTGGCCGTCAGCGTCCAGGAGATCGGTCTGCAGCGTGTACAGGGTGGGGCGTTCGGGGCTCCAGGGGCGCACGGCTCCCCGGAGATGCACGGGCACAAGCCCCTCGTTGCCCGACCCCTGCTCCAATGCCTCGGCGACGGGCCGACCGTCAGGGTCCAGCACGCGCATGCGCAGGGCCAGCGGACCGAGGTCCTGAGCCAGGCGCTCGACGCGCCAGGCGACGTCCACCCGATCCTCGACGGGATGGGCGAACGGGGCCGCGCGCGTCAGCCGGGCGGCCCCGTGGAGGCGGAGGCGCACGCTATCCCACAGGCAGGAGGAGACGTTGCTCCGCCACCAGTCTGCCTCGGGGATGCGCGAGGCGTCCTCCACGGGCACGTCGGCGAGGGACGCCAGGGCCACCTCCAGATCGATCTCGGCCCCCGGGCGCACCGCCGCGTCGGCCAGGAGGTGCCGCGTCGCGGTCATGCCCCCGGCGGCGCGGGACACCTCGCGGCCGTCGACATGGACGGTGGGGCAGAACCGCGCGCCCTGGAGGGTCAGCGTGGCGTGGGACCAGTCGCCTTCGGGCAGGCGGACCCGGCGACGGTACCAGAGGGTGCCGTCGTTCATCCGGGCCGGATCGCGGGCCAGGCCGGGGACGGGCGCCTCGCCGTCGTAGCGGCGTTCCTCGCCCACCTGCCAGATGCCGTCCAGAGAAAGGGTCTGTCCCATCGTCGCGCTTGTCCCTCCGGAGTGCGGGGCGCCGCCCGCCACGTGCTACTCGGTTCTCCAGTCGTCTTCGTCGGCCAGCATCTCGAACAACTCGGCGACGTCGTGGAAGGCCAGCTTCGGCCGGCGATACTCGTCCACGAGGCCCTTGTTGTTCATGCTCCGGGGACGGCGGATGGCCCGCTCGGGGTTGGAGAGGATGTCGCAGTACTGCCAGATAAAGCACCCGGCGACGTTCGGCATATCGCGCATGTCCATGATCTGCTGGATGAGTTGGCCCGCCTGGTGCTCCTCGCTCCACTTGCGCGCCGCCATGCTGTGATACCCGTACAGGCCGCCGGCCCCGAACTCGGTGATCAGGATCGGCTTGTCGGGCACCATCTCGGCCATGCGCTGCAGGTAGGCGGGGAAATCGGCCCCGTCGAGATCGTCCACGTACCACCCGATGTACTCGTTCAGGCAGACGAGATCGGCGAGGTCAAAGTGCTTGTCGTTCCAGTAGCGGTGCGAGACGTAGGTGATCAGGCGCGTGTCATCCAGTGAGCGGGCCAGCGAGAACAGCTCCTCGGTGGCCGTGCGCACGTCCAGGTCCGGCTCTCGGGAGACCTCGGTGTCGCACTCGTTGTGCAGGCTCCAGACGATGATGGAGGGGTGGTTGAACTGCTCGGTGACCATCTCCTCGAGCATGCTCCCCAGCTTGTCCTTGGTAGGCGAGTGGGAGAGCT
>JAAZBQ010000535.1 GCA_012513725.1 Chloroflexota bacterium | reverse complement strand
TCTCGAAACTCGCCGTGCGCCGGTTTGTCCAGGTCCTCAATCGCGAGCGCGGCGTCACGGTGATCCTGACCACCCACGACATGGACGACATCGAGACGCTCTGCTCCCGGGTGATGCTGATCAACCGAGGGCGCCTCCTGTTCCAGGGACCGCTGGGCGTCCTCCGCGCCCAGGTGACCTCCGAGCGTTGGCTGACCGTGCGGCTGGCCAACGGCCACGACGCCGTCTCGGATCCCGACGCCGAGGAGATCCGCCGCGACGCCCAGCACGTGACGCTGCGCTTTGATCCCGAGCGGGTCTCGGCGGCGGAGCTCATCAGCCGCCTGGCCACGCGCTATGCCGTGCGCGACCTGTACGTGGAGAACCCTCCCATCGAGGAGGTGATCGCCCGGCTGTACGCGGAGGCGGCCCCGTGAAGGCGTATTTGGCCATCCTCAGCGCGCGCTTTCGCATGCTGTTGCAGTATCGCGCCGCGGCCCTGGCCGGGCTTGGCACGCAACTCTTCTGGGGCCTCATCCGCGTGATGGTGTTCGAGGCCTTTTACCGCTCCGCCGACGCGCCCCAGCCGATGAGCCTGCAGGACACGGTGACCTACCTCTGGCTCACCCAGGCCATGCTGCACCTCATCCCCTTTCGGGTCGACGCGGAGCTCGCCGCCATGGTCCGCGACGGCACCGTGGTCTATGAGCTGGCCCGCCCGATGGATCTCTACTGGGCCTGGTACGCCCGGGCCATCGCCATGCGCACCGCGCCCACCATCCTGCGGGCCCTGCCGATGTTCGCCATCGCCCTGCCCTTCCTTGGGATGCGCCTCCCTCCCACGGGCTGGTCCTTTGCCGCCTTTGTCGTCTCCATCGGGGGGGCGGTGCTGCTCACGTCGGCGGTCACCTCCCTGGCCAACATCAGCCTGTTCTGGACCCTTTCGGGGCAGGGGGTATCCAACTTGCTGCAGGTGGTGGTCATGTTTCTGGCGGGGATGTACGTGCCGCTGCCGCTCCTGCCCGACTGGGCGCAGGGGGTGTTGACCGTCCTGCCCTTCCGGGGGATCATGGACGTGCCCTTTCGGCTCTGGTCGGGCGACATCCCGCCCGCCGAGGCCCCCCTCCTCGTGGTGCAGCAGCTGGCCTGGTCGGCGGCGTTCATCCTGTTGGGTCGTTGGATGCTGGGCCGCGGCACCCGGCGGCTCGTCCTCCAGGGAGGCTGACGGTGTTCGATAGCGTCCGCCTGTACGCCCGCTACCTCGGCATCTCGCTGCGTGCCCAGATGCAGTACCGGGCGTCCTTTCTCACGGCGGTGGCCACGCGGTTCCTGCAGACGGCCGTCGAGTTCCTCGCCGTGCTGGCGCTGTTCGACCGGTTTGGCGCCCTGCGGGGCTGGGCTCTCGCCGAGGTGGCGCTCCTCTACGGGATGATCAACGTCGCTTTTGCCATCGCCGAAGGGTTCGGGCGCGGGTTCGACACGTTCGATCGCATGGTCAAGACGGGCGAGTTCGACCGCATCCTCCTGCGCCCCCGGCACACGGCGTTGCAGGTGGCGGGCGTGGAGCTGCAACTCTTGCGGCTGGGCCGGCTCCTGCAGGGGCTCCTCGTCCTATCGTGGGCCTCGCTGGCGCTGGACATCGCCTGGACGCCGCCCCGGATCGCGCTCCTGTTCGTCGCCGTGGCGGGGGGCGCCTGCCTCTTTGTGGGGCTGTTCATCCTGCAGGCCACCCTGGCTTTCTGGACCACCGAGACGCTAGAGATCGCCAACACGGTCACCTATGGCGGCGTGGAGACCGCCCAGTACCCGTTGGCCATCTACCGGCCGTGGTTCCGCACCATCTTTATCTATCTGGTGCCCCTCGGCGCCGTGAGCTACTTTCCGGCGATGGCCATCCTGGGTAAAGCGGACCCCCTCGGCTCATCGACGCTCTTTCAGTGGTTGGCGCCACTGATCGGCGTGGCGTTTCTCCTCGCGGCGCTGCGGGTCTGGCACGTGGGGGTACGCCACTACCGGTCGACGGGGAGCTAGGCGATCGTGGGTCGCGGGGGAGGAGACGTGACGAGCACCCGGCGCGTGGGCATCGTCGGCGCGGGGCCGGCCGGGATCATGGCGGCGCTGGAGGCCGCCCGGCTGGGGGCCGAGGTGCACCTGTTCGACACGAACGCCACCGTAGGCCGCAAGATCCTCGTGACGGGCAACGGCCGCTGCAACATCTCTAACCTGGGCGCCGATCCCGAACGCTATACCTGCGCCGACCCCGCCTTTCTCGAGACGGTGCTGACCCTCTGGGGCCCCGACGAGGTCCTCGCCCGGCTCGAGGAGCACGGCGTCCTCACCTATGCCACGCCCGATGGCTGGTGCTACCCCCTCTCCGACTCGGCGGCCACCGTGGTCGATGCGCTGGCCGCGGCCCTCGACGTCGCCGGCGTGGCGGTGCACCTGCAGACCAAGATCGCGGATCTGGAGGCCTCGGCGCAGGGCCCGACCCTCTACGTCGGCGGGCCGAACGACCCGCGCGCCATGGACCGGGTCGTCGTGGCCACCGGCGGCAAGGCCTATCCTGCCCTGGGCTCCCGGGGCGAGTTCTTGGCCGTGCTGGAGCGCCTGGGCCACAGCGTCCGGCCCGTCCTGCCGGCGCTGGCGCCCATCACGGCCGAGGTCGGGCACCTGCACACGCTCCAGGGGGTGCGACTCGATGTGCGGCTGGCGATCGACGTGGACGGCGAGCGACGGGGCGAGACGGTGGGCAACCTGATGTTCACCGGCACCGGGTTCAGCGGGCCCGCCGCCATGGACCTTAGCCACCTGGTGAGCCAGCACGCCGGCGGTTCGGTGACCGTGTCCATCGACGTGCTGCCGCACCACCGGGGTAGGCTGTGGGCGCTGCTCAAGGCCAAGCGCTGGGAGGCGGTGCCGCTACGCATCCTCCTCGGGGCGGCGCTGCCGGCCAAGATCGCCTTGCTGGGGGTGCAGATGGCCGGCTTGCCCCCCGACGCCCGGATGGTGGACCTCGACTGGGCGGAGATCGAGGCGGTGATGGAGCTCCTCGGCCGGCTCACCGCCCGCGCCACGGGCACCCGGGGCTTTCAACACAGCCAGCTTTCCACCGGCGGCGTGCCCGTCACCGAGGTAGACCCCGAGACCATGGCCTCGCGCCGGGTGCCGGGGCTGCACCTGGCCGGCGAGGTGTTGGACGTCATCGCCCCCTGCGGGGGCTATAACCTGCAGTTCGCCTGGGCCAGCGGGGCGCTGGCCGGCGCGGGGGCGGCTCAGGGCTGACTGCCGGTGCGGCGGTCAAGTCTCGAGGTCGCGCCGACGTTCCTCGTACTCTTCCCGGGTGAT
>JAAZBQ010000534.1 GCA_012513725.1 Chloroflexota bacterium | reverse complement strand
CTGGCGTCCTATGCCTGGCGAGCCCAGGGGCTAACCCAGGGCATGTGCCAACCACCCGACGACGGGCACCTGGCCGAGTGGCACCAGAACCTCTCCGGCGTCGTACGCTTCCAGGGAGACTTGGGAGTCATCTCCGGGGGGCGGACGGCCCATCGGCGGCTGGACCGCCAGGAGATCCGGACCTACGACGGCGGCTTTCTCACCTACGGGGCGGTGACCGAGGGGTTGGCGCTGGCCTTTGACGAGGGTTGGAAGGGCGAGCAGCCGGCGCTCCACCAGATCGTCTTCTGCGCCCTCCCCGACGGACACACGGTGGTGGGGCTGGAGCACTGCCAGGTGGGGCCGCATCGGGCCTACCTGGTAGAGTGCAAGGGCCTGCACCTGCACCTGCCCAACGACCTGTACAATGGCTTCCGACGGACGCTGGCGACCGCCCAGGGGGAGGTGGTGCTCGAGAGCCCTGCCCCGGAGGACGGTGTACTGCCTTTGGGCGGGCGCTGGGCCAACGTCGAGGGCAAGGTCGGCGTGGTGGGGCTGTACGGGGCGGAGGAACTGGCCGTCAGCCGCGCCCGGGGGCGGCGGGGCGGCAAGTACGACTCGCTGTACGTCGAGGAGATCTGCTGGCCCGCCGCGGTGACCCGGGGCGCCCACTCGGTGGACGCCGGGGCCACGGTGCTGGACGTCGGCTGGGCCGTCCTCTCCTCGGCGGATGCGGGGGAGACCGCTCGCTGCGCCGGAGATGCCGAGGCGCTGGCCCTGGAGGGCGAGTTGCTGCGGGGCGTCCGGGTGGTGGGGCAGGACGGCAAGCACTATGCGGTGCTGGCCAACTTTGCTCAGGAGCCGCGCGTCGCCCCGGTGCGCCAGGCGCTGGGCGACGCGGCGCCGGGGCGCGACCTGGCGTCCGGGGTGGAATACACGTCCGAGGCGGGCGACATCCCCCTGGGCGCCGGCGCAGCACGGGTGCTAGTGCTCGGCTAGACGCCACGCATCCCGCAGCGCCGGTCGGCAGATTGAGAGCGAGGTGGCAGATGGAAGAATATACGCTAGGCAAGGTTCTGTACGAGAATCCGCTGGCCTCCGAGGCCGACGTGCGGGGATTCCTGCTGGAGGGGGAGGCGCAGGTCGCGTTCCCCGAGGGGCGCATGCGCATGCGGAACGCGCTGGATCCCTCCCTGGGGCAAAAGTCCAACTTTGTGTACTGGTGCCCGGAGGAGTTCCCGGCGGATGTGGCGATCACCTGGGATTTCTGGCCACTGGAGGAGCCGGGACTGTGCATCCTGTTCTTCTCCGCCCGGGGGCGAGGCGGCGAGAGCGTATTCTCGCCCGACTTGGCGGCCCGGACCGGGGAGTACAAGCAGTATCATCACGGCGACATCGACGCGTTCCACATCTCCTACTTTCGCCGGCGCTGGCCGGAGGAGCGCGCCTTTCACACCTGCAACCTGCGCAAGTCCTACGGCTTTCACATGGTGGCCCAGGGCGCCGATCCGTTGCCCTCGGTCGAGGACGCCGACTCGCCCTACCACATCCGCCTGGTCAAGGCGGGTCCCGTGGTCGAGTTCGCCATCAACGATCTGCCCATCCTGCGCTACGTCGATGACGGGGTCACCTACGGCCCGCTCCT
>JAAZBQ010000533.1 GCA_012513725.1 Chloroflexota bacterium | reverse complement strand
CGTCAGTGCAAGGCTCAGGGTAGGTCGCCTGGAGGTTGACAGGCCACTCAGAGGCCGTCGCCACGGCGCCCCAGCGCTAATCGGCGATCCCCAGCACCTCGCGAAGCTGGGCCCGGCTGGTGATGGTCACCATGCGGTTCAGGAACTCGCTCAGCGAGGCGCTTTCTGCCCGCAGGGCCTGCACCTCTGTGCCGATGGGGTCCACTGAGGTCGGTTCGGCAGCATAGGTGCCGTGGAAGGCAAAGTACGCCTGGTTCAGCCGCCGGATATAGTACCCCTGGGTCAGCAGGAATCGGCGTCGCTCCTCCATGAACGCCTCGGCCTCCTCGATCTCACCGGCCGCGAGGAGATCATCCACGTGCAGGCGTATCCGGCGCATCTCGCGGGGAAAGGAGAACGCCTCCGGATCCGCAGGCTCGGGCGGAGGGGAGACTCCGGGAAGTTGCTCAGGGTAGTGCGTGGCCAGGACGTCCCGGGCCACCTCCTCGCTCACGATCCCGGCCACCGTCTCGTTCAGCGTGGCGATCTCATAGGAGCGGGAGATGTGCAGGAGGCTCAGCACGTAGCGAAAGCCCAGCGGGGTAAAGGCGAGGTACTGGTGCAACCACTCTTCGGTGGCTGCCTCGAGGAGGAACGGGAGCGATGAGCTCTCGGCGACCAGCGCCGGGTATAGCCCCCCGAACCCTCCCAGCCGCACGACCAGCGCCGAGTACCC
Source organism: Chloroflexota bacterium (assembly GCA_012513725.1). Taxonomy (GTDB): domain Bacteria; phylum Chloroflexota; class Anaerolineae; order UBA1429; family UBA1429; genus JAAZBQ01. The sequence continues at coordinate 10,042 of JAAZBQ010000533.1, read as the reverse complement.
CAAGGCCTGTACATCGGCCTCGATGCGCTCCATCTCGTCGGTCTCCAGGCCCTGAACGAGCATCACCTCGCGATACTTGGCGATCTCCTCGCGCGGCGACACCACCAGCACGTGGGGGGGCTGGGCGATCTCGAACCACACCGGCGGAAAGACGACGTCCAGATCAATCCAGCGATCGGCCGGGTGGCGGATCCCGCGTTCCGACAGGGCGTCCGTGATCTGGCGAGCGAGCACGGTCCCTGCGGCGTCGCTCAAGGTCTCGTGTCGCCCCTCCAGATCAGCGAGTTCCTCCAGCACCTGGGCCCGGTCGGCGGCGGGAGCGCCCTCGGCCGCCAGTCGCTGCAGGCGGGAACGGAGTGAGCGCACGCTCCCGTTCATGGAGAGGTACTCCTCGACCAGGGCGCGCGGCTCTTCGGCCGCCTGGAGGAGCGCCGCGGCCTCGGGTGTCAGGCGCCCTTTCCGGAGGAGATGATCAACCTCCCACTGAAAGAAGCTGAAGCGGTAGCCCTCGGTGATCCGATCGAGAGAAGCGTCGATCTCCGCGCGCCACAGGCCGCAGCCCGATGCGCTGGCGACCATCATCAGGGCGACCAAGGCGCCCCAGAGACCAGCAGCTCCATGTGCCCGCGCGGCGCTCCCGCCCATGTGCCACCTCTCGACCAAATCGCGCAGCCCTTTAGGGGATTGTACGCGAACCCGCCCCGCCGGCCCAACCGCGCCCCATGGACTCGCCGGGAGCGCCTGAGGAGGTTCCCCTGGGAACAGTGCTGCGAGTGCGCCGGTGCCAGGAGCACCACCGGCCCGCGGCCCCATCCGCCCGCCTCCTTCCCCTCGGTAACGCTTCCTGCCGGCGTTGACGGCGCGGCCACCGTTTGTTATAGTCAGGTTAGGTGACGCAGCCGGCCCTGGCCGATGCCTACCTCGCCCCACGGCCTCCCCGTTCGCCCTGCAGTCCTCCCCCCGCCGCTCGTGCTCGATACCTCGCGTCGCCGGCAAGACGTTGGGATCCTTCGAGTCGGGCCGCTACGCTGCGTGGCGGTGCAGGAGGTGGTTCATGCGCATGTGGAGACAGGTCGGGATGCTGCTGGCGGTCGCGTTGCTGGCGATCCCTCATGTGGCGTCGGCGGCGCAGACCGGGCAGGCAGACGCCATCGAGGCGTACGCGATCCCCGGAGAGGACGTCTTTCCCGAGGGTGTCGCCTACCAGGGCACCACCCGCTCGTTCTATGTGAGCAGTACGACGGACGGCACGATCTACCGCGCTTCGCTCGACGACGAGGAGATGACCGAGTTCCTGCCCGGCGATACGGTGCGCACGACGGCCGTGGGGCTGGCGGTGGACCAGTATCGTCGGCTGTTCGTGGCGGGCGGCGGCACGGGCAAGATCCTGGTGTACGACACCCTGGAGGGCGACCTGCTGGCCGCCTATGATAACCAGCAGGAGGAGACGTTCGTCAACGACGTGGCCGTGGGACGCACCGGCGATGCCTATGTCACCGATTCGTTCTACCCCGTCATCTACCGCATCTCCGGGACCCCGGGCGAGGGCGTGTTCTTTGAGCCCTGGCTGAACCTCGAGGGCACCGCCATCGAGTACGGCGACGGGTTCAACCTGAACGGCATCGTGGTCTCGGGAGATGGCTCGTACCTCGTCGTCGTGCAGTCGAACACGGGCATGCTCTACCGAATCACGGTCGCCACGCAAGAGATCACGCCGGTGGATGTCGGCGACGCAGACCTCACCGCCGGGGATGGACTGGTGCTCGATGGCAGCACGCTGTATGTGGTGCGCAACCAGTTCGAGGAGATCGTCGCCCTGCGGATGACGAACACCTTTACCCAGGCGTCGGTGACCGAGACAGTCACCGACCCGTCTTTTGCCTACCCGACCACGGCGGCGGTAGCGGCGGGGAGACTGCTGGTGGTGAACTCGCAGTTCGACCAGCGAGGGGGTGAGCCCAGCGTTCCGTTCACCGTGTCCAGCGTCGACCTGCCGTAGGGGTGCGGCGGTTGGCGAGGCACCCGGGGCGTCCGCCATCTTGCACAGGAGCCCCGGGTGGACCATACTGGGTGCTCCGTACGCCACAGACCCTGGGAGCAATGCCACATGTTCGACGCCATCGTCGCCGGCCACCTCTGCATCGACATCATCCCGCAGTTCCTGTCCCACGCCACGGGGGCGCCGGAGGCGTTCCTGACACCGGGGCGGCTCCTGGAGGTGGGGCCGGCCGTGGTGTCTACCGGCGGCGCCGTGTCGAACACCGGCCTGTCGCTGGCCAAACTGGGGCTCGACGTGCGCCTGGTGGCCCGCCTGGGAGATGACCTTGTCGGGGGGTTGACGCGGCAGGTCGTCGAGAGGGCCGGCGCGCAGCTGGGTGAGGGGCTCACCCTCGCCCAGGGCGAGCCGTCTTCGTACACGGTGGTCATCAGCCCCCCGGGGGTGGATCGCATCTTTTTGCACTGCCCCGGCACGAACAACACCTTTGGCCCCGAGGACGTCTCCGATGACCTCCTCGCCGCTGCGCGCCTCTTCCATTTTGGGTACCCGCCGATCATGCGGCGCATGTACGCCGACGGGGGCGGCGAGCTGCAGGCCCTGCTGGCGCGGGCCGAGCGCCTGGGCGCCACGACGAGCCTCGATATGTCGCTCCCCGACCCCTCCAGCGACAGCGGGCGGGCCGACTGGCGGGCCATCCTGGAGCGCGCCCTGCCCCACGTGCACCTCTTTCTGCCGAGCGCCGAGGAGCTGCTCTACATGCTCGAGCGCCCCGCCTACGAGGATGCCCTCCGAGACCCACGCGGGCCGGTAGACGCCCTCTCCGTCGAGCAGATCGCCGCGCTGGCGGACGCCGCCCTGGCGATGGGCGCCCGGGTGGTGGGGCTCAAGCTCGGGCACCGCGGGCTGTACCTCCGCAGCGCGCCATCCCTCGGCGACCTGGGCCGCGGCGCCCCGGCTCAGGCAAGCCGTTGGGCGGGGCGTGAAGTGTGGGCCCCCTGCTTTGAGGTGCCGGTGGCCTCCACCGTGGGCTCCGGCGATGCCACCATCGCCGGCCTCCTCGCCGGACTGCTGCGGGGGCAAGACCCTCTAGCAGCCGTGACCACGGCCGTAGCGGTCGGCGCGTGCAACGTGGAGGCGGCCGACGCCACGAGCGGCGTCCGCACGTGGGAAGATACCCGGCACCGGATCGGCGCCGGCTGGTCGCGGCTCGATGCCGGCGTGCCCGCCGAGGGCTGGCGCTGGAACGCCGAGGCCGGCATCTGGCAGGGCCCCCGGGATACCGCGCCGTAGGCTGTCCGTGACGCCCTGTTGATAGCCGCTGGGCGATAGCATTGGGAGGGTCAGATGATAGGCGTAGCGAGGGCGCACACGAGATGGTGGCTGCTGGCTGCCCTGTTGCTCCTCGTGATGCCCCCTCGGGCTGCAGCGCAGACGCCCGAGTGGGTGGAGCCCCAGGCGCTGAACATCGTGGACATCGCCGGGCAGGTGCCGGATGAGGTCCTGCGCGACGCCATCCTCACCTTCTCGTCGGCCGGGGGCCTCGCCCGATTCGTCTCCTCGGAGGTGGAAGGCGAGCTGCTGCGCATCACCGTGCGCATCGACACCCGACGCTTTCCCGACGGGATGGGCGGCTGGTACACCCAGTTCACCACCCTGGGCCAGCGGGCCCATGGCGACCACATGGCCTCCATCGTCCCCGGCGGCTGGGTGCGCGTGTTCGATGGCGATACCGAGTTGACCGAGGATATCCGCTGGATGCTCTACTGGGCGGCGGAACTCAAGCAGCCGGAGACGGATGCCAGCGCTCCGAACCGCTACCCTGAGCTAGAGCGCGAGATCATCGAACGAGTCGACGAGCGGCTGCCCCTGGAGGAGCACGGCCGCCGCCTGCCGGCGAACATGGGCGGTGAGCTGGCGCTGTCCGGGGACATTCCCGTGGTCACCGCCATCTACACCTTTGAACGGCCCACGGCCACGACAACCCAGTACTTGGGCACGCAACACACCGATTTCCCCTCGTACATCGCTCCGCCCGATGGCGGTGCCGGTCTCCTGCGACCCGTGGTCGAGCAGATCTATGCGCGCTATGGCGACGAGGTGGGCGGCATCCGGCACCCGCGCATCCCGCTGGATCCGCCGGCTGCCGCGAACTATGTGCTGTTCTCCTATCCGCCGCTCCTGATGGACGCCTACGATCAGAGCCGCAACAATATCGAGCGTCCCAGCCCCGGCACGATCCGCCTGGCGCCCGACGAGGGCATGCTCTCTACCGATCTGGTCCAGGGTGGAGCCTTTCCCCTGCGCGCCGTCTGGCAGGATGCCGATCAGTCTGCCGGGCCAGAGTACCTCAGTCTCCTGCCCCCGGTGGACCGCCTGACGCCGCCCGAGTTCTATGTTCCGCCCGGCATCCCCTTCGATCCCTGCTTTGTGGAGGGTGGCTGCAGCGACGCGCTCCTGCAGCGGATCTACGACACCCGGACGCCGCTCGACATCATCTACCTGCGCGTGGACCCGGACCGGCAGCAGACGATCGCCGTCCCCTTGCGCATGGCCGACGATCCGCGGTACCCGGCGTTCGCCGCCGCCGCGTTCGCCCCTGGGCCGGCACAGGCCGATGGATTGCACCGCCTGTACCTGCCGCTCGCCTTCAACCCGCCGAACCCCGGCGGCACCGGGTCGCCGGTGGGGCTGTTTGAGCCTTCCACGGGTCGCATGGTGGGGTACACGCGTTAGGACCCTCCCGGGTGCGTGGACGCCTGTGCAGACCGTTTTTGCCGCGGCGCCGTTCTGGCGCTACAATCGGGGGCTGCACGGCGCCGATCGGCGCAACCACGCACAGGAGGCGTAGCGATGGCCGACAGACTGACCGATACCATCCGTGGCCACGGCCGGCCGTTGGTGATCCCCCTGATGGGCTTTCCCGGGATCCAGCTGAACGGCTCCACCCTGAAACAGAACACATTCAACTGGGGCACCCAGTTTTCCACGGTGTTCGCACTGCAGCGGCGCTTTCGGCCGGACGGGATCTTTTTCTTCATGGATCTGTCGGTGGAGGCCAGCGCCCTGGGGCTGCCCGTGCGCTTTCCGCTGGACGAGTCGCCCTCCGTGGAGAGCCACCTCGTGCGCTCGGCAGCGGACCTGGAGGATTTCAGCCGGGTAGACGTGCTGGCCGATGGACGCGTGATGGTGTACATCGAGACCATGCGTCTCATGGCCCACTATATCGACGGCCTCAACGGCGCCTATGTCATCGGGCCCTTTTCCCTCGCCGGGCTGCTGATGGGGGCCACGGAGGCCGCCATCGCCACCGTCACCGAGCCGGAACTCCTCCACGAGGTGCTGCGCTTTTGCTCGGGGGTGATCTCGCGCTACGCCCGCGAGCTGGAGCGGGCCGGCGCCGATATGCTGGCCATCCTCGAGCCCTCGGCGAGCTTTTTGTCGCCCGAGCAGTTTCGCGAGTTTGCCGGCCAGTACCTCACGCAGATCATCGAGACGCTCTCCTGCGTGCCGATCCTCCACGTCTGCGGCCAGACGACCTATCTCCTCGACGCGATGGTGGAGACGGGCGCCCAGGGTCTTAGCCTGGATTCCATGGTCGACCTGCCCGAGGCGGCCAAGCGTCTGCCCGCCGATGTCGCGCTCATCGGCAACCTCGACACCGTGCGGGTGATGATTGAGCTCACCCCCAACCAGGTCTACCGCGCCACGCGGGACCTCGTGGCCACCATGGCGCCCTACCCCAACTTTGTCCTGAGCACCGCGTGCGACCTGCCCGCGGAGACGCCGCTGGAGAACATCCACGCGATGATGGACGCGGGCCTTGGGCGCCCGGCAGGCCAGCCGTACAACGGCGTGTAGATGCCGGGTATGGGGACGGTGTCGGCGCCAGAGCGGAGCGCTACGGACGCTTCGCAAGGCGTGTGCCGTCACCACCAAGCGGTAGAGGGGTGACAGCAGCGCAGGTTTGGCGCTCTGCATAAAGTGTGCCACAATAGGTTGATTTCTGGCCCACTCCCACTGAGTGGCTCTCCTCGGCCGTAGCACGTCCGCGCTGCTCAGGTTTTGGCGTTGGTTTGAGGTGTATTGCTGCCATGCTTACCGTTGTTGTGCCACAGGACGCGCGGCCGTTGGGGGCCTTGTGCCTGGGGGGAGAGCGCTAGCATCCAATGGCTACCTTTCCCCACACCATTACTCTGCGCAGCCTGCCCCTCCTCTTGCCCGATCTGGTGCGCGATGCCTGGCGAGCCATCGCCCACGGCAGCCTGGACCGCATCTACCATCGGGCGCCGGTCGTTCCGTTTGATGATCGGTCGCGCCTGGTGTTCCTGAGCGACAGCCACCGCGGCGACAACAGCCGCGCCGATGCCTTTCGCGGCAACGAGGGCCTGTTCAACCAGGCGCTGGCCCACTATCACGACGCGGGTTTCACGTATGTCGAGGTCGGCGATGGCGACGAGTTGTGGCAGAACCGGAGCTTTGCCGCGGTCCGCCATGCCCATCCGCGGACGTTCGACCTCATCGAGCGCTTTCACCACGACGGCCGCCTCCACATGCTGCTGGGCAACCACGACATCCAAGGGCTCAACCGGCGCAAGATGACCAAGGGCACCCTGACGGCGCAGGAGGCCCTGATCCTCCAACACCAGCGCACGGGCCAGCGGCTGTTCACCATCCATGGCCACCAGGCCGATGCGACGGCGGATCAGATGCACGTCATCAGTCGGCTCCTGGTGCGCCGCGTGTGGAAGCGACTCCTCCTCCTGGGCGTCAAGGACGTCCACCGCCCCCAACCCCTGGAGGAACACGCCCCGGGCCCGTGGGACCGCATCATGGAGTGGCTGCGCGCCGAGTTCGTCGATCGCCTCGTCGAGTGGGCGGACAAGAGCAACCAGGTGCTCATCTGCGGGCATACGCACCGCCCGGCGTTGGCCCAAGTGGGCGCGGCACCCTATTTCAACACCGGCAACTGCGTGGATCCCGGCGTGATCACCGGCCTGGAGATCCAGCATGGCGCGATCGCCCAGGTGCGCTGGGTCGCGCGCTCCGAGGTGGACGCACAGGGCGTGCAGCGCGTCGAACGCCGGCTGTTGACCCCCCCGCGGCCGCTGCGCCTGTATCCCTGACCGCGGCACGACGCGCATAGGGTTCGCCCGCCCCAGGCGGCCGAGTACGCGGGGCCTTGGCGCGATGCGGAAAGAGCCCTCCGGCGCTGGTTCGAGGTGGAGCGCCGGCCTTCCGACCGAAGGACCTTCTGCGCACATGGACTTGAGGTGGATGTGCGGCGGAGATCCTTCGCTTCGCTGCTCAGAAACTTGACTCGGGGACCCTCGAAGGACGCCCGCGAGGATCAATCCTGTGAATCCTGTGCATCCTGTCTGCCTTCCGCGGTTTCTTGCGCCATGGGCTACTCAGGATGACGGGCTGGGGGGGTAGGGGTTGGCAGGGCGGCGGTGCACGCTGGACGCGCCCAAAGCGGAGACAGAGGGGCTCTTGGGAGGCGGCCACTGGCGGGGGGCCTCGCCCTACGGCGCTGCGTCCGGCGCGCGACCATCCATGGCCACAACGAACGCCACGGCGTGATCGTCGCTGTGCGACAGGCTGATGGCCCACTCGGCAAGGCCCAGCGACTCGGCCCGCGCCCGGGCGCGCCCGTGCAGCCGCACCAGGGGCTTGCCCCGACGATCGGCGAGCACTTCCATCTCGTTCCATGATATCCCCACGATGCCGGTGCCCAGGGCCTTGGAGATCGCCTCCTTGGCGGCGAACCGGGCGGCCAGTTCGGGGACGCGACCCCGGCAGTAGGCCACCTCATCCTCGGTGTACAGGCGCCCGGTAAAGCGCTCGCCCCAGCGCTCCAGGGCACGGCGAATCCGGCCGATCTCGACGATATCTACTCCTACCGACAGCATCGTGCGCTCCTCTGGACCGTGCGCTCCTCCGGGAACGGGAATACGGATCGGTGCGTTGTCTCCGTCACACGCGAGGCCCGCTGCACGCGCAGCGGGCCTCGCTCCCCACGTCGGTCGCCGTTGGCACTTAGCGGGCGACCTCTTCCTCACTGACCGGATCACTCGGAGAACCCATCTGAATGGTCAGCATGGGATCGAGCAGGCGCTCCATCGCCATCGTGTGGCTGCATACGCCTCGCTGTCCAAAGAACTCACAGGTGCAGGACCAGGCGCCCCGATCGTAGGTTACCTGGTGGCTCTCATGGGTGCCACGGAACTGCACGGCAAAGCGCTCAAAGCTCACCCGGTCAGGCTCCTCGGAGTAGCGCTTGGCCTTCTCGATCTTGCTGATCATGCCAGAATCCATGTCCTCGCCTCCTGCTAGTGGGGATAAACAAAAAGCACCAGGACACAATATGGCCTGGCGCCAGTGGTATGGTCGTTGCTCGTCTTGGGGTCACATGCACACTCCTCCGAGACTTGGGACCATCGTGACTACAGTATACCTTGGGCATAGGAGTCTGTCAACGAGAACAAACGTCATAGACCCCGCGCGCTGTAGGGAGGTTGGGCTGCCGGCCGGCAGGCCCGCTACGAGATGACGTTCAGCCAATAGGCCGCACCGCCCAGCATCAGGGCGCCGCCGACCACGGCGATCACGCGCATCGACGTCATGCGAAGCATCAGCACTGCAGTCCGTACCTGGCTCATGTCCCTCTCCTCTCGGTCGCGTACTGTATGATAGACGCCTACCACAGGCGTTTGGTTCCCCTCAGCGCTCGCCGTCCTCATCCTTCGGGGACTCGGGCTCAGAGGCCTGGGCGGCGTCGATGCCGGCGCCCAGCACCAATCCCACGGCCGTGCCCATCGCGCCGATCAGGAGGTACAGAAACTCGCCCGTGGCAATCCAGAGCACCATCCCCAGGCCAAAGCCTGCAGCGGTGCCCAACAGCATCCCGAGCGCCGTATACGACTGCTTACGCCGCGAACCCATGTCGTTCCCCATATCTACCCCCACATTGCCAGGCTAGGTGCGCCTCTGCATCCCACGTGCCCCATCCTACCGGCCTCGGTCGCCGAGCGCATCGGAGCACCGGACGGACTGTGCACTGGCCGAAGGGCTAGGTCGGCGTCGCTGAACGACCCGAACCTTGGCGCCCCCTCACACTCGGGCTACAATGCCGCCGAATCCGAGAGGGCAGGCGGTTCGGGAGGGCGCATGATCACGAGGGCACAACAGCGGGACGCGCAGGAGCGCGCCGCTGCGCTAATGGACGCGGCGAGGGTTCGTCTCGCGCCCGGAGAGCATCAGGCCATCGCCGTCGCCGATTTCGGCCTCGGCAGGCTCGAGGTCGAGGGCGCGCAGATCCTCACTATTGTGGAGACCGACCGCATCGCGGCCAAGGTGATCGCCCTCCTGGGCGGGCAGACGCTGCCCGAGCACTGGCATCCGCCGGTCGGCGACGACCCCGGCAAAGAGGAGACGCTGCGGGTGATCCGCGGGCCGCTGTACCTGTATACCCCCGGCCCCGACACCCTGGCCCAGGGCGCCATCCCGCCCGGTAAGGAGGCCTGCTACACCGTGCGCCACGAGCAGGTCCTGGACGCTGGCGACACGGTGACCCTGCCACCTGGGCTGCCACACTGGTTCCAGGCCGGCCCGGAGGGCGCGGTGCTCTACTCTTTTTCCACCACCGCCCGCGACATCCTGGACGGCTTTACCGATCCCGACATCGTCCGGCAGACGGTCATCGCCGAGTGATCGGCCTCCCGTCGCGCCGCAGAGAGGAGAAGCGTCATGCGCAAGGTCATCATCGCGGTAGCTCCGGTGGGCCCCGCCGCACTCGGCGAGTCTGTTGAGAACCCCCTCCGCCCCGAAGAGATCGCCGAGCAGGTGGTCTCCTGCGCCCTGGCCGGCGCCAGCATGGTGCACCTGCACGTCCGCGATGCGTGCGGAGAGCCGACGGGTGACCTCGCCAACCTGGGGCAGACGCTGGACCGCATCCGCGCAGAGAGCGATATTATCATCCAGGGATCCACCGGCGGGGTTTCGACGCTCTCCCTCGAAGAGCGTTGCGCAGCGCTCGGCGAGTCG
>JAAZBQ010000065.1 GCA_012513725.1 Chloroflexota bacterium | reverse complement strand
GTCCTCCTCGCTCCCTCATTCGGCGATGCGAATCCTCCGCCGGACGGCCCTCGCTGGCCGATCCCCGGCAACGAGCGTCTCAGCGGGCGCATTGTGCTCCGGGGCGGCGGCCCATGTCAAGCACCCGAACCGAGCGGGCACAACCATGTCTACTGCCGGCGACAGCGCACGCATCGCCGCGTGCCGTTCCTCGTTGACACCATCGGGCAACGGGCGTATAGTCGTAGCGGCAGTGTATCGGAGCCTAGGAGTTGCGAGTTGCTCAAGTCAGAGCCCGACAGTACCGGAAACCAACCTAGCTCGCCTCTGGTCCCGACAGGCGAACAGGACCTCGGTCCTCCCTAGTCGACAGCAGTACCCTTCTGCGCTGGGCGGTTGATTCGTCCCGCGTGTAGGCCACGGCTGTCGCCGTGGCCTTTTTGTGTGCCCGGGAGACGTGCCAGGCCTGCGGGACCGTGAGGCCGGGCGTTGTCTCGTGTCAGGAGGGTACACGTGACCACCTATCTTTGCGATGTTCTCGACAAGCCTGTCTGGAATGCCCAGGGCCAGCGCATCGGCCGATGCCTCGACCTGTTGGTGACCGAGGTGGAGCGGGGGTTTCCCCCGCTGCGCGCCCTCGCCGTGCGCCGTGGCGGCGAGGATCTGCTGGTGCCGGCCGACGAAGTGGCATGGCTCAGCCCCTCGGTGCTGCTGAACTCCACAGATCCCCCCACGTACACACCGCAGGGCGATGAGCTCTGGCTCCGCCGCCAGGTGCTCGATCGCCAGATCGTCGATGTCGAAGGGCGGCGTCTCGTGCGGGTGAACGACCTGCAACTAGCCCGCCGCGGGCGCGAGAGCCGCTATCGCCTCGTAGGCGCCAACGTGGGCACCCTTGGCCTGGCCAGGCGCCTCGGGATGGCCGCGCCCCTCGAGCGCGTGTTCAACACCCTCCAGCGCGATGTGCCGGATAGGGTCATCCCCTGGAACGATGTGGCACCTGTGCAGGCCGAGGCGCCGATCCGCCTACGGGTGACCCGCGACAAGATCAGCGAGATTCACCCCGTCGATCTCGCGAATATCGTCAGCGACCTGGACCTCGCCTCGGGCCGCGCGCTCTTGGAGACGCTGGACGACGAGGTGATGGCCGACACCATGTCCGAGATCGACCCCGGCCTCCAGTCCGCCATGCTGACGGCGCTGCCTCCAGAGCGGGCCGCCGAAGTCCTGGAGGAGATGGACCCCGACGACGCGGCGGACCTCCTGGCCACCCTCGAGGAGGAGGACCGTGCCGCCCTCCTGGATCTGATGGAGGAGGAGGACGCCGACGACGTCGGCCTCCTCCTCACGTATCCGGTCGACTCGGCGGGCGGCATCATGACCACCGAGTTCGCCACCGCACCCCTGTCGCTGACCGCCGGTGAGGCGCTGGGGTACCTCCGCAGCTCGCCAGAGGCGCGCGAGGACGAAGCGCTCTACTATGTCCACGTCGTGGACGACGAGGGCAGGCTGCAAGGCGTGGTGGCCCTGCGGGACCTCGTCATGGCCGATCCTGCTGCAAGGCTCCCTGATATCATGGAGGACCGGCCGATCACCGTCGGCCCGCTCGAGTCGCAGACCGAGGTGGCCCGCCTGGTGGCCAAGTACAACCTCCTGGAGGTACCCGTAGTAGACGAGAATGGCGTGCTCCACGGCATCGTCACCGTCGACGATGCCATCGACGCCATCATCCCCACCGCATGGAAAAAGCATCTGCCGCGTTTCTACTAGACGCCGGCCGCGCTCCCCGAGGAGGTAACACATGGAGTCGAGACGGCGTCTTGGTCGCTACAGCCTGCGGCGGGTGCTGTTCCTGCTCTCGATCCTGGGGCCTGGGCTCATCACGGCCAGCGCCGACAACGATGCCCCGGGCATCGCTACCTATTCCATGGCGGGCTCCACCTTTGGCTACCGCTTTTTGTGGATCGTCCTGTGGATCACCTTTGGCGAGGTGGTCGTCCAGGAGATGGCCGCCAGGATGGGCGCCGCCACCGGCAAGGGGCTCACCGATCTCATCCGCGAGCGGTTTGGCCTGCGCCTCACTTTTTACGTGGTGATCGGCCTGATCTTTGCGAACCTCGGCACCACGGCGGCGC
>JAAZBQ010000532.1 GCA_012513725.1 Chloroflexota bacterium | reverse complement strand
TCGTCTTCCGCGGTGGGTTCGTCGTCGTAGGCCTCTTCCGCCAGGCCGAGGGCCTCGGCGAGCGTGGGCATGGCCGCCAGCCACGTTTCATCCTGCGGACGCAGCTCCAGGTTCTTGCGCGGGAACTGCACCGCGTAGGTGGCCAGGCACTGGTTGAGGTTCTCGGCCAGGCGCGTGCCCAGCGCCTCGGTCTCGTGGAGCGGGTGGGCATAGGCCACTACGTCGACATAATCGCCGTCCTCGGCGCTCCACTCGGGGCCCAAAGAAGCAAACCCCACGATGACCCGCTCGTCGTCCAGGGCGATCAGGGCCTCCTTCCACGCGCCGCCCAGGAGGGGCAGGTAGCGCTCGGCTACCTCGTCCTGGCTGAGGGGCAGGTCCAGCTCGGGATGCTCCTCCTTGATCGCCGCCAGGAGCGCCACCACGGCGCTCAGGTCGCTGGTCATTGCCGTGCGCACCGTGATGGTATCGTCGGCGGCCTTGCGCCGGCCATCGTCGGCCGCGCGCACCCACAGGAACTTGCGCCGTAGGGTGGCGGGATAGTAGCGCTCCAGGACGTCGTACTCGACCTTTTGGCCCCAGCGATGGTAGACCCGGGGATCGATGTACGACTTGAGGCTCGTTCCCAGGTTCCAGACGCGCTTTTCGCCGGCGATCCGCTTCTGGGCGTCGATCTTGGCGACGGCGTCCTTGGCGCGGCGCTGCCTGTCCCGGGCCGTTGTCAGGCGGCGGCGGGCGGTGGCGAGGCGCTTGTTGTAGCGGGCGCGCACCTTCTTGGCCCGCTCGGGGGTGGTGGCCTCCTCCTCGCGGCGCTTGGCCTCCCGGCGCAGGGCTGCGACGGCGTTGCGCTGCTCGCGCACCTGGTCCTCGTAGCGCGCCAGGCGCTCCCGGGCCTTGTCCCGGCGCTCGGCGTAGCGCTGGCGGGTTTTGGTCCAGTTGCCCGTGTCCTTTTTGGTGTGGTTGCAGAGGATGGCCGCCTCGAGGTTGGCCAGGCTGGCCGCCTGCCACTTCTTATACTCAGGATCCTTAGCCTTGACCCGGGATTCCTTCAGGCTGCGCTCCACTGCCATCGTGGCGTGGTGGGTACGGAACACCTTGGCCGACAGCCCCGGCACGATGCTGGACAGGTACGCGTTCACCGTGCGGCTGCTGACGTCCGGGAATATCTGCGGCAGCCCGCGCCCCTCGCCGTCGTTGGCGCCGGAGGAGGGACGCGCGTTCTCCTTTAGCTCGGCGAGGTTGGCGCGCACCTGGTCGGGCAGGGGAATGGTGCGGTGCCACTCGACCGAGTCCTTGCCCAGAAACTGGAACTCCACCTGGCCGTCGTCGTGGAGCATGATGTGCTCGGGCCGCAGCGTGGTGGCGCCGACCGTGTCCGCCTCGTCAGGGTCCTTTTCGTCGCCGACCCGGAGGGTAAGGGCGTCGATGAGGTAACACGCCGTGGCGATGCGGCGGCGGGCCGGCCGCTCGTCGTGGAGGTCTTGCTCGATGCGCTCGCGCACCCGGTGCAGCTCGGCGTCCAGGCGAATGGCCTTGTCGAACTTGTTCTCTTCGCGCTGCTGCTTGATCGGCGCGGTGTCGCTGAGCCAGATGTACTTGAGCTTGCCGGAGAGCTTGTCCTTCCAGCGCGCCACCCACATCGACTCCGGCTGCCAGACGATCTCCTCCCAGTCGCCCTCCGGGCGGGGGGCGTCGGGGCTGAGGTTCAGCGTCACGTCCTCGTAGCTGGCGCCTTCTTTCCAGCGCCCGCGCAGGGGGTGCTGGCCGCGCCCCATGAATATGCCGCTGGGCTCGGTCATGTAGGTGCCGAGCTCCACGCGCTGGCCGTTGGCGATGGCATAGCCGTAGCGGGCTTTCAGTTCCTCGCGGACGGCCTTGCGCTCGGCGGCCAGGGCCTTGCGCTCCTCTTTGGTCAGCGCCTCCTTGCGCGCCCGCTCCTCGTCGACCAGGCGGTGGAGCGGAGACAGGTCGATCTCGTCGCGAGATAGCGGCGGGTCGATGCCCATCTCGGCGCTGAGGTCCGCCATAAAGTTGGACACAAAGACCGCGTCCTGGACATAGTCCGTGTCCTTTTTGGCGGCAAAGGCCATGGCCATTTCTTCTTCTTTGTGCGTCAGGCGGCGCTCGCGGCCCCGCACACGGATCACCAGGCCACGAGGCGCCGGCGGCTCGGGAATGATGATCCCATTATGTATCAACTGCTTTAGCAACTTGTCGTGATCCTCGCTCGCAATGAACGGTCGTCCGGGGCAGGATCCCTGCCAGTGAATTAGGATACATCAGACCGGGCCTTTCGGCAAAGCGCTTGGCGGCCGGCCGACGGCTTCCGTGGGGAGGGGGAACCTGCGGG
>JAAZBQ010000531.1 GCA_012513725.1 Chloroflexota bacterium | reverse complement strand
GACGCGTTCAGGGCCCGGATCGTCAGTGTGCGGCCGGCGACGGGCTCCAGGAGGCCGATCCGCCGGGTCTCGCCGGGGATCAGGTCGACGTGGTTGTCGACGAACAGCGCGTCGGATGCGCCCTCGATCTCCAGATGCACCTGCCGGGCGTAGACGTCAGTCGTGATCTCTACCGCGCTGCCCGCGATCCGCGCCGTGAGCGTGGCGGGGGGCAGGTTCAGGTACCGCTCCCCGGCCAGGAGGCACGTGGCCTGCACGTCGCCCAGGGTGGCCACGAGGAACTCGTGGCGCCAGGCGATATCGCCCAGGAGCGTGGCGCCCGGCCGGCGATGGGCCAACCCGGGGGGGGTGTCCACCGGCATGGTCGCCGCGGCGCAGAGGGTGCCGTCAAAGCGCATGCGCCGCACGTGGAGGGTGCCCCGCACGGGGGATGGCGAGTCGTTCACCACCCAGACGCTGATCTCGTCGGCCGTGCGTTCAAAGGAGAGGAGCACCGGCGCATAGGCCCGGCGCACGAAATAGTAGGCGATCTTGGGCTCCAGGGCGTCGTCGATCAGACTCGGGCTCACGGCCGGCCAGGGGTCGTTCAGCCGCCACACGAGGTTGCCCCCGCAGCGGCGGGCGTCGGCGGGGGCGCCATCGCGCTGGCCCCGGCGCTCGCGCTCGATCCGGTCCCGCAGGTACTCGCCATGGGCCATACCCAGAATCCGGACCAAGTCCTCGGCCGAGCGCGGCGCGCAATAGCCCTCGGTGTTGGCGACCTCTTCCCACGCCCCATCCGCCGCCCGGTAGCCCCACATTGGCGGCCAGGCGACCTGGCCCGGCGCGGTGATGGCAGGGTCGTGGCCGGCGGGCCACAGCTCCTCGTCAGACATGAACCGCCGCAAAGAGGCCACCGCCGGCGGGCTCACCCGCCCCACCGCCGAGGCAAAGGTCGGCACTGAGGCCCAGGGAACCGTGTGGGTAGCCGTGGTATCGTGCCAGTCGCCGGCCAGGGGCCAGTTGGGCGTGGGCCCGCCATCGGGCGAGGCGGGATGGTGGGGCCGGGTGGGGTCCAGCCGGCTGCAAATCTCGGGGAGCACCTCGTCGAACAGGCGCCTGGCCTCTGGATCGGGTGCGCCCGACGCACCCGATCCAGAGGCTTGGCACTCGCTCCCCCCCACCCACAGGAGGACGGAGGGGTGGTTGCGCAGGCGGCGCACCAGGCCCTCGGCCTCGGCCCGGGCGTTCCGCATAAAGCCGGGATCCTCCTCGGGATACGGCCCGCCGCCAAAGGGGAACTCTTGCCAGACCAGGATCCCCCGCCGGTCGCAGGCGTCGTAGAACGCCTCGTCAGGCACCGCCCCCTCCCCCCACACCCGCAGGGCGTTCATCCGCCCCCGGTGGGCGAGGTCCAGGAGGCGCCCGGCGCGCTCCGGGGCCCAGCAGTGGCTGGTGCCCTCGACCGGCGCCCAGCCCGCCCCCTGGAGAAAGATCGGCCGGCCGTTCACCATGAAGCGAAACGCGGGGGCCAGCGTGGAGGGGTTCTGGCGCTCCAGGCGCACCTCCCGCAGGCCCACCCACAAGAGGCGCTCGTCGCACGGCTCCCCCTCGGAGGTCAGCTGCACGCTGAGGGCGTACAGGTGGGGCAGGCCGTGGGTGTGGGGCCACCAGAGCATCGGGTCGGGGACGTCGATGGCGAAGGGACGCCACGCCTCCGTGTCGCCCCGGGCCACCACCGCGCCGTTCGGGTCGGTCAGCGACCAGTGGAGCCAGGCCTGCCGCCGGGAGACCTCGGCCGAGACCCGCACGGTCGCCCGGCTGCCGTCGGGCGCCACCTCGGTGCGCACGACGAGGTCGTCGATCCACTCGCGGTCGCGGACGTCGAGGACCACGTCGCGGTAGACGCCGACGGTAATCCAGTGGGGGCGGACGCCCAAGTCCGGGGAAAAGTCGGCGGACGCCTTGCGCAGCCAGTGGTGCCGGGGGATCGCGCCCGGGTCGGCGGGGGTCAGGCGATCGAGGTGGGCGACCGGGGAGCGAAAGTGGATCAGGAGCGCGTTCCGCTCACCGGCGGGGGCCAAGGCCGCGCCGACGTCCACGGCGTACTCGCGGTACATGCTATCGAACGCGCCGATCTGCTGGCCGTTCAGGGAGGCGGTGGCCAGGGTGTCCAGGCCCCGGAAGCGGAGATAGGTGGGCCCGCCGCCGGATTCGGGCGTGGGGAACGTGCAGGCGTACAGCCAGTCGCTCTCGGCGACCCAGGCGCACTCGGCCGCGTTGCGACCGACGCGCGGATCGGGCAGGAGGCCGTGGGAGAGGAGCACGTCGTGGACCTGGGCCGGCATCGTGGCGGAGAGCCAGCCGGCTTCGGCCGCGTCGGCCTCCCGCAGGCCGAGCACCTGGCCCGACAGGGCCTCGACGTCGAGGGGCCCCTCGCCGGCCTCTGCCTGACGCACGTACCAGCCATTCCGCAGGGCGATCTGGGTTCTCATGTTACGGGGTATCCTCGCGGTGCATCTCTACCACGGATTGCACGGATAGACGGATGGAACGGATAAAGATCCAAGGCCGCGCGGTTCAAACCCCGCGCTCAGAAAACAAAGCCTGCTGAAGCAGGCTGATATACACACAACAATCGATAACAAGTTGCCCAAGGCGCTGTATACGATATCTCCCCATCCGTGCCATCCGTCTATCCGTGTCATCTGTGGTAGGATGCGCGTCACTCGGCCACGGGTTCCAGGAGGACGTCGGCGGCGCGGAGGCGGGCTTGGAGCGCTTCGACGTCCACCTCCCGGGGGGTGACGCCGGCGTGGACGGCCAGCGCGGCGGCGGTACCGGCGGCCTGGCCGCAGATCATGCAGCAGACGGTGTTGCGGGTCGAGTTGTGGGCCACCAGCTCCACGGTCATCATCCGCCCGGCCATCAGGAGGTTGTCCACCTCTCGGGGGATCAGCGCGCGGTAGGGAATCTGGTAATAGCCGGCGTCGCGGACGAAATGGCGGCCGTTGTCGATGAACGAGTAGCAGCCCACGGCGTCGCCGAACTTGTGCGCGTCGGTGCAATCGTCCTGGGTGATCTCGTAATCGGCGTGGATGGCTCGGCCGCGGCGCTGGCCCGCCGTGGGCGCGGGGCCGGCGGCGTAGCAACCCTCGCAGCCCGCCAGGTTCTCCCGGAACATGTCTGCCACGCTCAGCATCCGGCCGCGGAGGTCGACCTCGGCCGCGGTGAGCGCGTCGGGGTCCAGCCCGTCGTTGGGGCCATAGTTGATGCAGTTGCAGTAGGTGATCTCGCGCGGGCGCACCGAGGAGGAGAGAAAGCCCGTAATGGGCCCCTCGATCCCCTGCTCCCGGAGGCGGCGCACGTCGATCCCCAGCCGGACGAGGTCGGGCGCCTGGGTGTGGGGCTTGACGGCATGGGCCAGCTGGCGGATGGCGCCGCGCCGCTCGAGGTCCCCTTCGAGGGCCGCGAGGTCCACGTTGCAGAGGCGAAAGGTAAAGCCGGCGGAATAGGCGCCGGGGTCGTCGGCGCGATAGTGCTCGAACGGCGCCCCGGCCCAGGCGGCCAGGTCGCCGTCGCCGGTGCAGTCGATGTACTGCTCGGCGCGGATCAGGCTGCGGCCGGCCTTGTTCCAGACGACCACCCCCTCGATGGCGCCGTCGCCGGCCACCACCTCATCGATCACCGTGTGCAGGAGGAGGCGCACGCCGGCCTCCCGGCAGGCCTCGAGGGCGGCGGCCTTGAAGGCCTCGGGGTCGACGGGGGTGAGCATGGAGACGAAATCTGCCCCGCGCTCCATGGGCACGTGGCCCATCGCCCCGCCGAGGGCGCCGGTGCGGTCGATGAGCTCCTGGGGGATGCCGCGGACCACCCGGAGGCGCTCGGCCCCGGGGTGGGCGCCGTAGATGTTGAAGAAGGTGTGCAGGCCCGTGGCGCCGGTGATACCCATGCCGCCGAGCCAGCCGGCCCGCTCGATGAGGACGGTGCGGGCGCCGCCCCGGGCCGCCGCGATCGCCGCGGTGAGGCCGGCCAGGCCGCCCCCGGCCACCAGCACGTCATAGGGCTCGTAACGGACCTCGCTGATCATGGGATTCTGCATCGTCGTCCTCCGGGTGGGCGTGTGGGCTTGGCGCGAGCGGGGGTATTGTAGACAAGCCGCGCCAGTGGGACAACCGCTTGCGGGTTCGGAGAGGAACTCAACGCCAAGACGCAAAGGGGCAAAGGCGCAAAGGGTGAAAGGGTAACCGCCGGTCTCCCGCGCCCTGTACCTCGTCCCGACCTCAGGTACACCCGCCCTCCATACCCGTCATCCTGAGGTCCGCCGAAGGACCTCTACCACACATTGCCCATCGCTTGTCTCCGGCAAAGGCCCCGCCCGTGTGTCTTCAGATGTCGGGTGATGGGCGCGTCGTCGCTGGAGGAAGGCCTGGGATCCAGCGCGTCGGAGATCCTTCGGCGGACCTCAGGATGACGGGCCAGGGGGCGCGTTGTGGGAAGGGCGGGTTGGCGTGCAGGGAGTCGGCGGTCTTCAGTCGGGGGACACCAAGATGCCACGCGGGCGAGATCTGGTCAGATGGCCAGCGCACTGTGACGTGCGCCTCCGCCGCGCAGATACCCTTACCCCTTCGCCTTTGTGTCTTGGCGTTGACTTTCTTGCCGCCGCGGTTGACCGGCCCGGGGCGCTGGGCCATAATCCGTTCGAGGGGCGCAGGGCGCAGCGACGAAGGGGGGCATATGGGGACGGGACTGATCGGCATACTGACGGCCGGGGGCGATTGCCCCGGGCTGAACGCCGGGATTCGGGCGGTGGGCAAGGCGGCGCATCGCTCGGGGATGCAGGTGATCGGCTTTCTGGACGGCTTTCGGGGCCTGGTCGAGAACCGCACGGTGCGGCTCGACGACGCGGCGCTCTCGGGGATCCTGGCCACCGGCGGCACCATCCTGGGCACCAGCCGCGACAAGCCCCACAAGATTCCGGTGCCCAACGTCGGCACCCTGGACATGCGCCCGATGGCCGTGGAGAACTATAACGGCAACCACCTCGATTGCCTCGTCTGCCTGGGCGGCGACGGGACGATGAAGAACGCCTACCGCCTCTCCAAGGAGGGGCTGAACATCATCGCCCTGCCCAAGACCATCGACAACGACGTGCCCTGCACCGACACTACCTTTGGGTTCGACACGGCGATGGGGATCGCGGCGGAGGCCATCGACCGGCTGCATACCACGGCGGACTCCCACCACCGGGTGATCATCGTCGAGATCATGGGCCACACGGCGGGGTGGCTGGCGCTGGGGGCCGGGCTGGCCGGCGGCGCCGACGTCATCCTCCTCCCCGAGATCCCCTACGACATCGACAAGGTCACCGAGGCGATCCTGAACCGCGAGCGGCGGGGCAAGCGCTTTAGCATCGTGGCGGTGGCCGAGGGCGCCCTGCCCCTCACCGCGGACGAGGGATCGCCCGACGACGGGGATGCGGAGAACGACGGCAGCGACGGCGACGGCGACGAGGACGATTCCATCCTCCCCACCCGCACGGCCCTCCTCGCCCAGGCACTCCAGCGGCGGACGGGGATCGACGCGCGGTTCACGGCCCTCGGCCACCTGCAGCGGGGCGGCACGCCCTCGGCCGCCGACCGGCTCCTGGCCACCCGGCTGGGCACCACGTGCATCGATTATGTCGAGCAGGGGATGGAGAACGTGATGGTGGCCGTGGATGGGGATGGCTGCAAGGCGGTCTCGTTGAAAAAGGTGGCCGGCCGGCGCAAGCTCCTGCCGCTGGATCACCCGTGGATCGACGCCGCGCGGAGGCTGGGAATCGCGCTGGGAGACTAGGGCTGGCGCGGATGGGACGGATGGGGAAACGCGCCGCTGAGGAACCCTGTGGCAGAATACGGCGCGCACGCCTGGCCGCGCGGGGCTAAAGACCCCGCGCTACGCGCCCACGCCTGCTGAAGCAGGCTTCTGACCTGTTCCCAGCGGCTAGTGGATGATGGGGATACCTTCTGGGCGGCTTCTACCCATGCATTGCCGCTTCGTGAGCCCGCCTTTAGCGGGCGTGTCGGGTAGCGCGGGGTCTTTAGCCCCGCGCGATCGCTCGCCTGCGACCAACGCCCCCTCCCCCATCCGTTCCATCCGTCCCTCCGTGGCATCGGCGGTACGTCCCCCAGCGCCCACGAACAAGGAGGTACAGCAACCCATGGTCGATCTCCGCGGCAAGGGCGCGCTGGTGACGGGCGCGGGCGTGCGGGTCGGCCGGGCCTTGGCCCTGGCCCTCGGCGCCCACGGCGCGAGCGTGGTGGTGCACTATCGCCGGTCGCAGGGGCCGGCGGAGGAGGTGGTCGCGGCCATCCGCGCCGGCGGGGGCCAGGCGGTGGCCATCGCGGCGGACCTCGCCGCGCCCGACGCACCAGCCCGCCTCGTCGCCGAGGGCGCCGCCGCCCTCGGCGGGCTGGACATCCTGGTGAACTCGGCCTCCCTCTTTCAGCGCGGCGAGGTGCTGGAGACCACCGTGGCCGACTGGGACCGCCACCTGGACGTCAACCTGCGGGCGCCGTTCTTTCTCGCCCAGGCCTTTGCCCGGCAGCTGGGCGATCGCCAGAACGCCCACATCATCAACATCACCGACTGGCGGGCGCGGCGGCCGGGCAAGGCGTACATGGCCTACATTGCCTCCAAGGCCGGCCTCGAGGGGCTCACCCGGGCGCTGGCGGTGGCCCTGGGGCCCCAGGTGCGGGTGAACGCCATTGCCCCGGGGGCCATCCTCCCCCCGCCCGGCGACGACGGGTCCTACTTTCGGCGGCTGGCGGGGCGCATTCCGGCCCGCCGCACCGGCTCACCCGAGGAGATCGTGCGGGCGATGCTATACCTGTTGGATAGCGAGTTCGTCACCGGCGAGACGATCACCGTCGACGGCGGCGAGCACCTGGTATAGAGGGAGGCGTTGCGCGTGGTGGACCGCATTCTCATCCGGGACCTCTTGGTGCGGGGGATCATCGGCGTGCGCGACGACGAGCGCACCCGGCCCCAGGATATCCTGATCAACGTCGAACTGCGCACCGATACCCGCGCCGCCGGCGCCTCTGACGACCTGGCCGACACGGTGGATTACGGGGCCCTGAGCAAGCGGATCGTGGCCCTGGCCGAGACGGCGGGCTATGGCCTGGTGGAGCGCCTGGCGGAAGAGATCGCCCGCCTGTGCCTGGCCGACGAGCGGGTGGAGGGGGCGACGGTGCGCGTGGAAAAGCCGCGGGCCCTACGGTATGGCCGGTCGGTGGGCGTCGAGATCGAGCGCTCGCGTGGATGATCTCACCACCAAGGACACAAAGAACACAAAGGAAGAGGGGGAGAACGGTCAGGAGGGTATGCCCACGGCGTGGGAAATACGAGCCCGGACGAGTGGGCTAGCGCCATAGCGCCCCGAGTCTCCGCGCCGGCAGGGGATATCGGTTCGTCCCTCCCCCTTGGTGTTCTCTGTGTGCTCGGTGGTGAAGGAAAGCGGCGACAAGACGCGAATGCCGAGTGTGGTATAATGTGACCTTGTATGGGTAGCATCGAGAGTAGCGCATGAACGCGCTGGGAACGAGTTAGGTATGCCTCCGATGAAAGTGGATCCCCTCG